>NZ_JBZNBU010000260.1:0-52548 GCF_058530065.1 Waterburya sp.
AACAAAATAAAGCCCAACCACACATTTTGTCCTAAAACTTTGCCATATAGTTCGCGAGAAAGATCGGGTTGGCGAAGCTTGCTATATTGCCAACCCCAAGCAACGGTAACTAAAATCAGAGATATCCAAAAAGCTAGATTTAGGGAGAGAGTCAGCCCTAGATAAACCATCAAACCAGCAGTAAGAGCATAAAAAAAAGCGATCGCTTCTGGAGTATATTTGCCAAAAAAAATCGCGCTAGAATTAATTCCTACTTTTAAATCGTCTTCGCGATCGCTGAGGGCATAACCCGTATCGAAACCCATCGTCCATGCTACCGTCGCCCCCCACAAGATCCAGGTGGCAGGTTCGATTTCTCCCGTGACTGCCGTCCAACTAATCAACACTGCAAAACCCCAAGCTAGAGATAAGACCAATTGGGGTACAGGAAAAACTCGCTTGGCTAAAGGATAAAAAACAATAAAAGGAACGGCAATTAAGCACAGAATAAAACTCACAGGCTTGAGATAAAAAGCCAAAATAGCAGCGCAAATTAATGAGATTATAAAAACAACAATTCCTACTCTCACTGAGAGAGCGCGAGAAGCTAGAGGGCGAGTTTTAGTGCGGGCTACTTGAGGATCTATATCTTTGTCCCAAAGGTCGTTGATCGTGCAACCAGCAGCACTAGTAGCCAGAGTACCTAGAACAATTACTCCTACTAATGGTAAAGGAGGTTTTCCTTCCGCAGCCAAAAACACCGCCCATAATGCAGGAATCATTAAAATGAGCCTTCCTGCGGGTTTATCCCAACGCAAGAGACGAATGATTTTTTGCCAAGTTGGCTCGCTTGTTACAGATAGATCTTGAGTCATGCTTTGATTTTGCTTAATTTTTCTGCTATTAAATTGACAAATATTTGAATTTTCTAAGATGAATTATTGTGTTGGCTAAGATTCGTGAGAATATAAAAATATCTTAATAGGGCGATCGACAAAAGTTATCTTTAAATATTGCTCTTCGTTGTAATTTTATCCGTAAACATCCTCTTCAATAGACTCAAATCATAGACAGTTACCATGAACCAACAGATTATTGCGGCGATCGATATCGGCACTAACTCCATTCATATGGTAATTGTCAAAATAGATCCGACTCTGCCAGCGTTTACAGTTATTGCCAAGGAAAAAGATACCGTCCGTTTGGGCGATCGCGATCCTGCTACGGGAAAATTAACCCCAGAAGCGATTAAACGTTCTCTCGATACCCTCAGACGCTGCCAAGATTTAGCCAATAGCTTGGAAGCAGAACGGATTATTGCTGTTGCTACTAGTGCTACTAGGGAAGCTCCCAACGGACAAGCATTTCTCCGTCAAATTGAAGCGGAATTAGGTATTGTAGTCAATTTGATTTCTGGTCAAGAAGAAGCCCGTCGCATCTACCTGGGAGTACTTTCGGGTATGGATTTTAACGATCTCCCTCATATTATTATTGACATTGGTGGTGGTTCGACAGAATTAATTTTGGCAGATATTCACGAAGCTCGTTTTTTAAGCAGTACCAAAGTAGGAGCAGTACGTCTGTCTAAAGAGTTTGTCACGACAGATCCCATTAGCGATCGCGAATTAAGAGTATTACGAGCTTATGTTAAGGGGATGTTAGAACGTCCAGTAGATGAAATTTGGCGCAATTTGCAATTGAATGAAGTCCCCCGCATGATTGGTACTTCTGGCACGATTGAAACCATTGCTGCCATTCATGCTAAAGAAGAACTGGGAGATATTCCCGATCCCCTCAATGGTTATAAAATACGTCGCAAAGATATAGAAAAGATAGTCAAAAAGCTCGCCAAAATGAGCTATGAAGAACGGTTAGAAGTATCGGGAATTTCCGATCGACGGGCGGAAATCATCATCCCTGGGGCGGTAATCTTACTAGAAGCTATGACCATGCTTAAGGTAGATTCCATTGTCATTTGCGAGCGAGCTTTACGGGAAGGGATGATTGTAGACTGGATGTTGAGTCGCGGAATGATTAACAGTCGTTTGCGCTATCAAAACGAAGTCAAAAAACGCAATGTCATCAAAATTGCTCAAAAATATCATGTAGACTTGGAATATAGCGAGAGAGTTGCTGATTTTGCCCTTGAACTTTTCGATCGCTTACAAGGAGTCTTACACGACTGGGGTGATGGAGAAAAAGAATTATTATGGTCGGCGGCAATTTTGCACAATGCTGGAGTTTATATTAGCCATTCAGCCCATCACAAACATTCTTACTATTTAATTCGCAACGCAGAATTACTTGGTTTTACAGAACTGGAATTAGAACTGATTGCTAATATTGCTCGCTACCACCGTAAAAGTAAACCCAAGAAAAAGCACGAATCTTATTACAAGCTTCCTCACAAAAGCTATCAATTAATAGTTAGGCAGTTGAGTGCCATACTTAGATTAGCCGTGGCTTTAGACCGTAGAAATAAAGGCGCGATCGCCAAGATAAAATGTAACTACAATTCTCACGAACGAGTTTTAAATTTACAATTAATTCCTCAAGAAGTAGGAGATAATTGTTCTTTAGAATTATGGAATCTTAGTTATAAAAAGGAAGTCTTTGAAGAAGAATTTAATGTTAAATTAACTGCTAAAGTTGCTGGAGATAGACTTTCAACAATTACTTAATAACTTTAATTATAGATAAGCTGTCAGGTATTTAATTTGGTGACTGGGTGACTAGGTGACTGGGTGACTGGGTGACTGGGTGACTGGGTGACTGGGTGACTAGTGACTAACAACTAATAACTAAATTAACATTCAATAATTAAATATTTGTTTAATTCAACCAGCAATTAATTAGTTGAAGTTAGTCTAGTAAAGGACACAAGCTTTGGAAAGACTTAACTAGCCAACTCCATGACATCAAACGAATTACTGACTTTAGTTCTTTTACTTAGCCCTGGTATGGCTTTATCTATTTTGATTATGCTGACTTTTGCTAAGGGTGGTTAAAAAATTGCCAGCAGGAACTTTTGGTCAATTAGTTGATTAAATTAATTAATTGACTCGATCCAGATATCTCGATCTACCGACCAAGAACATCATCAAGAAATTACTTACATAGTCTTTGAGAAAACTTATTCTTCAGGCTTATCGTCCATAAAAGAAGAATTAGCAACGGAAGCAGAATCGGTCAGACTTTCTTCCAAATCCATTCTTTTTTCGATCTGGCACAAAAAATAACCAGTCATCATCGCAGAAGCTAGCAAATGAGCTAAGTTTTCTCTATCGGTGGTGACTTTGACGTTAAAGTCTCCCGCTGGAAGCATCCCCACCAAGCCCTGAACGTTCTGAGAAATAATTTGTTTTACGTCAGGGCTGGCAGATTGGGCAATTTGCGCTAGAACTTCGGGATGTTGCTGGCGCAAGTATTGCATCAGGTTATTGTAAGTTTGCTCTTGTTGTTCGGAATTCAAAAAATCAAAATTAAATATCATTCGTTACCCAAATATTGGATTAAAACTGTTTCTACTTTGACATAGTTTTAGTATTACACGCTAGTAAGAAACAGCAGGTCAGAGGGCTATGATATAGCCATATTGCTGATTTCAAAGTATTGGTGAAATTTATTAGTTACTTCCAACCAATAGGATCTGCCATCAGCTTGTTGTCGTTTGCGAATAAAACCTAATTTTACCAATTCTCCGACCTGTTGATAAGCACTACTTCCCCGTAAATCGATTAATTCTGTTTGTAAAATTGGATTCTTCAATGCCACTGCTGCTAGAGTACGTAATGCTCCTTTACCCAATTCCGCAGGAACTAATTCTTTTAATAAGTAGCTATACTCATCTTTGAGTTGAAGACTATAGCCTGCTTCGGTTTCGGCGATTTCCAAAGCACTATTGCGATGGGCATAATCATTCATTAATTCAATCAAAGCATCTTCGATTAAAGCACGATTTTCTGCCGATATTTTGCCTGTTTCTGTTGTTTGTCGCTCTAAAAGAGCGAATATTTCTTCTATGGAAAGAGGTTTACCTTTAATGTAGAAAATGGCTTCGATTTGAGTGGCTAGATTCATTGAATTTAATCTCAATTTAATATTCTAAATATTTTTTATTAAAGGAAAGAAATGTCCCACTGGCCCATTTCCAGCACCTATAT
Source organism: Waterburya sp. (assembly GCF_058530065.1). NCBI lineage: Bacteria > Bacillati > Cyanobacteriota > Cyanophyceae > Pleurocapsales > Pleurocapsaceae > Waterburya > Waterburya sp. The sequence goes on from NZ_JBZNBU010000260.1 coordinate 4,143, forward strand.
TTAAGGAATATTCTAAAGCCGTAGTTACATATTCTTTAGCAGCAATAACCGAGCGATATAAATCTTTTTTTAAGGCTAAGTTAGCACAAATAGCTGCGGAGAGAGTACAACCAGTACCGTGGGTATTTTGGGTAGAAATCGTTTTGGTAGATAAAACTCGAACTTCTTTGCCGTCGTAATAAATATCAATACCGCGTTGCGAAGCCATGCCGTCAGGCTTATCGCTATTGCTCAAGCCACCGCCCTTAACTAAAACTATTTTGACTCCCAATCCTTCATAAATAGCCCTAGCAGCCTCCTTAGCATCTTCAAGGGTATCAATTGTCATTCCGCTAAGAATTTGAGCCTCATAGCGGTTAGGAGTGACAATGGCAGCTTGAGGAACTAACAGTTTTTTTAAAGTGGCGATCGCATCATCATCGATTAATTGTACTCCCGCACGAGATACCATTACGGGATCGACGACTAAAGGTTGTAAGTTATTTTTAGCGATCGCCGCTGCCACCGCTTCAATAATCTCGCCATTAAGCAACATTCCCGTCTTAATAGCATTTACTGACAAATCCGTCGTAACGGCTTCTATTTGAGCTTCAACCATAGATGGAGTCATAGCAGCAACTTGAGTCACTCCCACAGTATTTTGAGCGGTAATACAAGTAACCGCACTAGCACCATGAACGCAGTGGAAAGCAAAAGTTCTCAGATCTGCTTGAATTCCCGCTCCTCCACCACTATCAGAACCAGCAATAGTTAAAGCTATTTGGGTCATAAATCAACCTGCTATTTTAACCTTTAGGGGTACGTCTTCTTTGCAAAAAATCGGGAATTTCAATACGCGAGCGATCGCTCGATTCTTTGACTCTAGTTCTTTCTGGTTGTTGCACCCCAGCCATAGAGGGAAAAACGCTTCTATGTTCTGTTTGGGGTTCTTCCAAATCTAGATCGGCATCGCTTTCCCCATCAAATCCCGTGGCGATGACGGTAATTCTGATTTCTCCTTCCATGGTGTCATCGATCACCGCACCAAAGATAATATTGGCATCTTCATCTACTACTTCATAAATACTATCTGCTGCTGCATTGACTTCGTGTAAAGTTAAATCGTAGCCTCCAGTAATATTAATTACGACTCCTTTTGCACCGTGAATCGAAGCTTCGAGTAGGGGAGAAGAAACCGCAGCCACAGCCGCCTCTCTCGCACGAGATTTACCCGAACCCATCCCAATACCCATTAATGCCGAACCTGCATCTGCCATAATCGCTCTGACATCGGCAAAATCTACGTTGATTAAGCCAGGGATAGTAATAATATCCGATATACCTTGGACACCCTGACGCAGTACATCATCTGCTACGCCAAAAGCTTCTTGCACGGGAGTTTCGGGAGAAATTACCGATAGTAATTGATTGTTGGGAATGATAATTAACGTATCGACTCGGCTGCGAAAAGCTTCGATTCCTTTTTCCGCTTGTTTGGTTCTTCTCCTGCCTTCAAAGGTGAAAGGACGAGTGACAACTCCTACTGTCAGGCAACCCATTTCCTTGGCTACTTCTGCTGCGATGGGTGCTGCACCAGTTCCCGTACCGCCTCCCATTCCTGCGGTAATGAAGACTAAATCCGTATTTTCTAAAGCGTGGGCTATTTCATCTCGCGATTCTTCTGCTGCCTTTTGTCCGATAGCAGGGTTGCCTCCAGCACCCAAGCCTCTAGTGATTTTTTGTCCGATTTGCAGTTTCTGGGGGGCTTTGGCGTTATTCAAAGCTTGAGCGTCGGTATTTATTGCCCAAAACTCGATGCCAGTCACCTGACTTTCAATCATGCGGTTGACTGCGTTACAGCCTCCTCCGCCTACTCCCATTACCTTGATATTGGCGACATTGCTAGGCACTATTTTATTACTCCTGTTTTCTTCTTTGGGAATTTGAGAACTACTACTATTGGCCTTGAAAGGTATCCCCATTCCATTACCTAAAGAATTCTTTCCTAAAGCTAAGGGTAATTCAGAACCATAGTAAATTTCATTATTGAAAGTACGGACGAGTTTTTTCTCTAGAGACATGGCGTAGATCGTGATTCCGTGCTTGGGTTTCTTATAGACAATTTAACTTAGCAGTTTGGTTCAATTTATTATCATCTACGTAATTTAGTCTGTATGAAATATTAAAGTTTTTGTAATTATCGATCGCATAAATATAAGTATCCTCCAAGAAATTACGGATTCAATCGTTAGTTTGTCAAAAATATCAGGGTATTTACTTAGATTGGAAGAAAATTATCATTTATACTAGTATCTTTGAATTAAATTTGCCTCTGGATTGCTCAAATCTATATAGGCAATTTTCTCGCGATCGACTTGCTTATTTAAGTTTTGTAACTTTAACAAAATTTTAAATTGTTCTTCAAGACGAGATGAATTTGTTCCCAGAGCAACTCTACCTATTTTACTGTCCAAAAATAGACCGCCAGAATGATTCCAGCGTACTCGCTCTATTTTTAGTTCTGGATAGAGAGCAATCAATTCATACAGGGTTTGCCAAGTTTTTTGATATTGGGGTTGATAGTGATGTACTACCAGTTGGGGTAAAGTAAAATTGCCCTCGATATTAGTATAAAACTGACGTTCGATCCAAGTTCCATGACTATCTAAAAAACCCGTTTTACCTTCAAAAGAAGCGATCGCAATGGGAGTTCTTTCTCGTAAGGAAATAATTATTTTAGGTGGGATAATTTGTTTGTCAATTTTGGCTACTTCAATAGAGGGTATTGATTCTAATTTATGAGCTAAATCTGCAACTTGTATTCCCCAAATAAATTGGGGATAAGAGAAATCAAGAGATTGTTCGATTGTCTTTTTACCGACTATTTTTTGACCAGTTAGAGAAATTTGAGAGGATTGTTTAATTTGCCAAAAAGGCATTGTTGTTAATAATCCCAAACCGAGAAAACAACTAAGAATAAAACCAGAACGCCAGATTGCAATGCGGGACATACGGTGTTCTTGAATATCTATTATCGCTAGTTTGTATTGTAATTTTGGTGGGGGAAAAGAGGACATCTTAGCTGCATAATTAGAAGTGATTATGGCAGTTATAGCTTATATAACCCAGACTCATCATTTTGCTAAGTAGATTAACTTACTTATTTTATTAAAATATTTTAAAGACGAATTTTAAGATTGAAACTTATGAATCCCCAAGAAGTTAACTGTGCGGTAGATTGCACCAACGGCTGTGTATTAGGCGATAGTTGCCCCAATACTGAATACAAAAATAAAACCGCCAATTTTATTAAAGAGACTTCTTTAGACAAGATGTTAGAAATGGCAGAGATAGCCAGAATGAAAAAGCTATCCGAACCACCTAAATGGGTGATTCCTGACGATATTTAACAAGACAGAGAAGTTAGAGGGGTGATTGAGTAGGGAAGATGGTGCAGGTGAAGTAAACTTTTACCTCTCAACCCCACCACCCCAAAACCTAAATTATTTTACAGAAGCCTCTTGTTTGTGCCATTCTGTTGCTCGTTCGTAAGCATGGGCGACGTGGAATAAGACATCTTCTCGCAAAACGTTGCTAATCATTTGCAAGCCAATGGGCAGACCATTACTATCAAAACCGCAGGGAATGCTGATCCCTGGCAAACCAGCTAAGTTGACGGGAATAGTCATCAAGTCAGAAAGATACATCGATAGAGGATCGTCGGTTTTCTCTCCTGCCTTAAAAGCGGTTGAAGGAGAAGTAGGACATACCAACACATCTACATCGGCAAAAGCATTATCAAAATCTTGTTTAATTAGAGTACGTACTTTTTGTGCTTTGAGATAGTAGGCATCGTAATATCCCGCAGACAGAGCATAAGTACCAAGCATGATGCGACGCTTAACTTCCGCACCAAAACCAGAAGCACGAGTGTTGGTGTACATATCAAGCAAATCTTCAGAATCTTCTCGCACGCCATATTTCACCGCATCATAACGAGCTAGATTAGCAGAAGCCTCAGAAGACGCAATCATATAATAAACGGGCAAACCATAGCGAAAACGAGGGCAAGAAATCTCTTTAACTTCCGCACCCATTGCTTCTAATTGGGCGATCGCTTTTTCGACCGTTTCCGCTACTACAGAATCTAAACCCTCGCCAAAAGTTTCAGTAATGATACCTACTTTAATTCCTTTGTTTAATTCTGGTTGTAAGTATTGAGTGTAGTCGGGAATATCTACTTTAAGGCTAGTAGCATCATAATTATCGTATCCTGCGATCGCATTTAATAAGATTGCTGAATCTTCAACGGTACGAGAAAAAGGACCAATTTGATCTAAAGAAGAAGCATAAGCCACCAAACCATAGCGAGAAACTAAACCATAAGTTGGTTTTAAGCCTACTACCCCACAAAAAGAAGCGGGCTGACGAATCGAACCACCAGTGTCCGAACCCAAGGAAACGACGCATTCTCCTGCTGCTACGGCTGCTGCCGAACCTCCAGACGAACCTCCAGGCACTCTTGATAAATCCCAAGGATTTGCTGTTACCTGGAAGCCAGAGTTTTCCGTAGAACTTCCCATGGCAAATTCGTCTAAATTAGTTTTGCCAACTACCACAACTCCTGCATCTTTGAGTTTTTGGGTAACGGTAGATTCGTAGGGAGGAACGAAATTTGCCAAAATTTGCGAGGCACAGGTAGTTTTAATGCCCTTGGTACACATATTATCTTTTACAGCCAAAGGAATACCTTCTAAAATTCCAATCGATTCTCCCGCTGCAATTTTGGCATCTACTTGTTTGGCACTGTTTAAAGCCTCTTCAGCAGTTATGGACAAAAACGCTTTTACTTTTGGTTCTACTGTTTCTATATGGGTTAAAACCTCTTGGGCAATTTCTACTGCCGAACGTTCTTTGCTAACTAATTGCTGATGTAACTCTTTTATACTTCCTTGGTACATCTATTTAAGATCTTATTGCAGACAACAATTCACGATACAGTAAACGAGTAGTTTTAAACAATATTCCCCTCAAAGCATCTTGCCCTTTAATGGTGAGTCGTAGTAGTTTGCCTATAAAATAATTAGGGGATTTTATAATCTATCAATGTTTTCAGATTCATTAGATAAAAAACCATGACCGTAGTTGTCTTTGGCAGTATTAACCTCGATTTAGTAGTAGAAGTACCTCGTTTGCCCGTCAAGGGAGAAACTGTAGTCGGCAATCGTTTCTTTTCTGCTGCGGGAGGAAAAGCCGCCAATCAAGCAGTTGCGATCGCTAATTTAGGAGTACCAGTTAGTTTGGTCGGTCAAGTAGGGGATGATAGTTTCGGTCAGACTTTAATTAAAAGCTTGCAAACTGCTGGGGTTGACACTAGGGGGATTACAGTTAATCCTGGAACTTATTCTGGTATTGCCTCTATTGTGGTAGACGAAATGGGTGCGAACACTATTGCTTGTGCTGCGGGAGCAAATAACCTGGTCAGAGAAGCAGAATTAGAGCAATTTAAACTACTATTACCAAAAGCCAAAATCGTCCTTTTAGAGTTAGGTATTCCAATCGCTACGGTGTTAAATGCAGCCAGAGAGGCTAAAGCCCACGATTGCTTTTTGATTCTCGATCCTGCTCCTGTTATCTCCAATTTTCCCGAAGAACTATATAGTCTGGTAGATTTAATGACTCCCAATGAAATAGAGGCAAGCCAACTCGTGGGCTTTACGGTAGATGGAGTGACTACCGCCAGACAAGCTGCATCTTTTTTACATCAAATGGGCATTCAAAATGTAGTCATTACTTTGGGTAACCAGGGTGCTTTATATAGCAACAGTGAAGAAAGCTATTGGCTCAAACCGATTCCCGTTTCAGTAGTAGATACTGTAGCAGCAGGAGATGCTTTTAATGGGGCTTTAGCTGCGGGGTTAGCATCTGGTAAATCTTTAAAGGAAGCATTGCAATGGGCTTCGGTGGGAGGGGCATTGGCTGTTACGAAAAATGGCGCACAAGCTTCTCTTCCCACCAAGGAAAGTTTTCATCAATTACTCAACCAACAAACATTTCCCGAAGAATATATTTAAAATTATCTTCAAAATTACTGAGAAATAAAGCCTGTTAGTAATAATGGTAGTAGAATCATTATTGAAATGATGAGAATTAACGTTCCAGCATCAATATTGATTGTGTTATCGGGTGGTTTTTTCACAGTTAGCTTTATTTAATAGTTTTTAATTAACTTATTCTAACTGTTGGCGTTACTGAATATATTTAAAAATTATATTCAATAGTTTAGTACGATTGAATGGTTTGGCGATATTTTCTGTTGCTCCCGAACGTTTTAATTGAGATATATTGATAGGTTCGTATGCTTCGTGAGATAAAATGATGGGAGTTTGTTTAAAAGTATGGTGGTTTCTCAATAAGCTACATAGTTCGTAACCATTAACGTGGGGCATACTAATATCTAAAACAATAAAATCTGGTTCAAACTCAATTAATTCGGAAAAAGCATTTAAAGGATCTTTAATACTTAAAAGCGAAAACATCTTCCGATCCAAACAGCGATCGAAATCGCCATGAATCTTAGAATCATTATCCACATAAGCAATTTTCCAATTAACTTCTAAAACATGAACGGTTTGTTTGCTATGGGAATTGACTCGAAAACCACTACTATCATCACCGCGCCAATCTGACTCCGATTGCAGGTCAAATTTTTCTTCTTGGGGTAGGGGAGGTAATTGATCGAAAGGTGGTTTGGGATCTCTAACTACAATCGTATTTTCCAGCATCGAAGGATAGAGAATTTTAACTACGACCAACTCATCGAGATCCAAAATCGCGCTAATTTGACGAAAGTTTAATCCTTTGAGTAGCTTACAAATTGTTTCATTTTGTTGTGCTGTCAAATCGCCAATAGCTTGAGTTTTTTCGGTAACTAAATAAGGACGTTGATATGAAGACCAAATTTTTTCATCAAAAGCTTGCCATGCTTCTAATCTTTTTCTGCATTGTGCGACATAAGAGATAAAGTCAAATTCGCATAATTCTTCAATTTTATTGGATCGAGCAATAACTCGATACTGACAAGAATTTGGAATAGATAGCAAAGATTCAAAAACTTCTCTGGTGATTCTTCTCAGTATTGTTACAGCTTCCTTAGAATTTAGATGCTCCTTTTTGACCAACCAAAGAATACTTTGATAATCTGAAGGGAAATGGTGATAAGATTGCAAGCCTTTATGAAATAAAGAGCGTGGTTGTTTGATAATTGAATTATTGAGTTGGGAATTAAGATTACTCAAACGGCGTAAATGACGCTCTAGTCTTTCAAAAGGAGCTAGAGAATTAGTAGCATAAATTAGTTTTCCTTCATTAAAGTGAAGAAAGAAAGTAGTTGAATTATAAACAATTTGCAAGCAACTATTACGTTGCAAACGCAATACTTCGTCGAAAATATTATCTAAACTATCAGTTACAAATGTCGAGCGATCTTTCTCGATATCAGAAGGATGGAGATGATTCATGCAATCTCAAAGCGACTCAAACGGCAACAATTTTAAAATACCCATTTTTGACCGCTGAATAACACTGGAGTCGAAAATACAGACAATTATTACATTTACTATCACGTCGAGCAAAATTAGTAACTATTTATGCTTTTACTGAGTCAAATATAGTCTTGATTAGCTAAAATAGTTTCTAGCTGTTGTTGAGTTATAAATAAGATAATTTTTATGGCATTATTTTGGAGTGTAGACTTAGCAATCTGCAATCCCAATCAAACTAAAATTTATAGACATCAATTAAAGGGCAAGCAATAGCTTACATTAATCAAGCAATAAAATGGTAACTGAAAATACACATCTACGTTCTGAATTTATCAACACTCAAGTAATTGCTCGTAATAGTGGCAAGAGACTAGGAGTGGTTAAAGAAGTTTTGGTAGATATAGACCGCAGAGAAGTAACTGCTTTAGGTCTAAGAGATAATTTACTTTCAGTTTCTGGCATACCGAAATATATGTATCTCGACAGCATTCGTCAGACTGGAGACGTGATTTTAGTAGAAGACGAAACTGCAATTGAAGATATTGATATTGAAATTTACAGTAAATTAGTCAACTGTGAAGTAATTACTGAAGCAGGAGAACCTTTAGGTAAAGTTAGAGATTTTCAGTTTGATGCCGAAACTGGTGCGGTTAGTTCGATTGTGATCGCTTCTTTGGGTATTCCTCAGATACCAGAACAATTTATTAGTACCTACGAATTATCTATAGAAGAAGTAGTTAGCAGCGGTCCTGGTCGTTTAATTGTCTTTGAAGGTTCGGAAGAACGCATCCAACAAATTTCCGTTGGTTTATTAGAACGTTTGGGCATCGGTCGTCCTGTATGGGAAAAAGATGATGTCGATTACTATCCTAAAACTGTAGATGCGGGAAATCAATTACCGACAGGAACTCCCGTCCGCACCCCTATTTCCACTCCAGTAGATAGGAGAGAACCTGTAATGGAAGAAAGATGGGATGAAGATGAATGGCAAGAATCTCGCACTGCACCTCCCATCAGACAGCAAGCAGAAGCCATTCCTTACGAACCTGAATATGAGGAAAGTAATTGGGAAGATGCCGATCCAGAAGTTTACGAAGCAACTTATGAAGCACCTCCCGTCAAGGAATATGAGTATGAAGATACGATGGAAGATGTTTGGGACGACGATGTAAAAGCCGAACCTTACAATCCTCCCCCAGTTAATATTCCAGAAAAGCAAAAAGCTCCTGAATATGAGGAAGAACCAGGCTAACTGGGACTGGGAGACTGGGAGACTGGGCGATAAATAAACGCAGATAGTAGGGACGTTTCATGAAACGTCCCTACTATTTTTTCAAATATGCTTTTGCCATATAGAAACAGGCGATGGTTTTGCCGTCTATGGGTTCGCCGTCTAAGATGGCTTGCTCTAATTCTGTTTCGCTCATCAACACCACTTCAATATCTTCGTCTTCATCTTGTTGGGGTGGTGTTTCTAATTTTTCTAAATCTTGAGCCAAAAAAGCATAAATATATTCGTCTGAATAGCCAGGGGCAAGAATAAATTTACCCATATCCTGCCATTTATTTGCCTTGTAACCCGTTTCTTCTTCTATTTCTCGCTTGATGGTTTCAAAGGGCGATTCGTTGGCTTCTACAGTACCCGCAGGAAATTCTAGTAGCCTCCCCGCTACGGTAAAGCGATATTGTTTGACTAAGACGAATTTACCATCAGCAGTGACGGGAACGGCTAAAGCACCTCCAGGATGGCGGACGCATTCCCATTGTCCTACAGCACCGTTAGGCAAGCGGAGTTTAACTACTTCATAGTTGAATTTACGACCTTTGTAAGCAAGTTTTTGTTCGATAATTTCTGCTGGTTCGTTTCCTACAGACATAATATTTCTGGTTATTAGTAATTAATTATTAGTTTTTAGTCTTTAGTTAGTCTATTGTTTATTACCCAGTTTTGCTTTTAACTCGGATTTAATGCGATTGAGAATAGACTCTTCATCTAGAGAGTCGAGGATTTTGCCTACTACGACTTTCGGACTCTGTTCTCCCCAGGATGCGCCATTGGCTAAATAGGTTTTGGTCACTTGTCCGATCGCATAGGAAGAGACTCCAGCCACCCCTCCTTGAGCGATCGCCACGGAGAAATAGGGAGCGAGGGATAAACCTCCTGTAGTGGGAATTGATAGCCCTAAAAGGCTTTTAAGAGAGCCTAAACCTAGAGTAGTTAGGAGTTCGCTAGCACTAATCCCCCCCATACTTAGAGCAATATTTTTGAGGAGTTTTATCGCCCCAGATTGAGTCATATTGATGCCATAAAGACGAGAAAGAGAGATAATGATACCCAAATCGACGATCGCCCCAGAAAAAAGATCGATCGCCGTAACGGGATTGAGGGCGACAGTAGTAGCTTTGAGCATCATTCCTTTATTGATTAGTTCATTGGCAGCGCGATCGCGTATTTCAAGTTTGCGGGCTAAGATTTGCTCGTTAACTTCATCGGCAAATAGCATACTATTGAGGGCGACTAGAGATTTTCCTTCGCGGTGCAATAACTCTAGGATCTTTAGTTTTAAAGCTTCTACTTGGGGTTTGCCTTTAATCCTTTGTACTTTTAATTTTCCCGTTGCATCTTTTACCCCCCGCACTTCAATGGGAGATGCAGCTACCATAATAATTTCCTCGGGAGAAATTAATTCTTTGACTCTTGCTTCTTTTATTTTGTGGTAAATAGCCAGCCTGTCAGCTTCGGGGTATTGGTCGATTTTATTCAATACGAGTAACATGGGCTTTCCTGCTTCTCGCAGTTTGGACAAAGCGCGATATTCTACCTGGGTAATATCTCCCGATACTATAAACAAAATTAGATCGACTCTACTCGCCAAATCGCAAGCCAAAGCTTCTCTCGCTTCTCCCCCCACTTCATCAATACCTGGGGTATCGATTAATTCAATTTGTCCTCCCTGTTTGCCTTTAATAGTCAGCCGTTGTAAATTATCGGGAGTGTTGCCAATTTGTTCGGGAGTTAATTCCCAATTGGCACTGTTTATTTCGCGAGTTACTCCGTGTAATGCCCCCGTGGGAAATATTTCTTTACCAACTACAGCATTTAAGACCGAAGATTTGCCCCTGCCAACCATTCCAAAAGCAGCAATTTGCACTACAGAATGCTCTAACTTATCGAGCATTTGCGTCAGGCGATCGATTCCCGATTCTAAGCCAATTTGTTCTTCTGCGGTTAGATCGATATTACCGATTAAATTTCGCAGAGATCTTTGGGCTTTACGATAGTTTAGTTCGGAAGCGATTTCATCTAAACTCAATAAATTTTGACTCGTTTCCAGCCCATATTGTTGCTTTTGGGACAATTATTAAATGCCTCCTTGAAAAAAATTACTAGTTTTATATCGGATAAATAATATTTTTATTTTAGCTAAATTTTTGTTCCTATTTATGACTTTGACCCGATTATTCATCCCCTGCGAGTACCCAACAAACGTATAAATTCATTTTGAACTATGCGATAACATTCACAGGCAGTATCCTCCAAACCTTGTTGATTGAGAATGGTAATCTTGCCGCGACTGTAGCGAATGATTCCTGCTTGTTGTAATATTCCTGCTGCGACAGTAACTCCAGATCGACGAGTGCCTAACATATTAGCAATAAATTCTTGGGTCAATAGCAGTTCGTTTTCTAATACGCAATCTTGTACTGAAAGCAACCAACGAGCCAATCTTTCTTCAATTTTATGTTGGCGATTGCAAGCCGCACTTTGAGAAACCTGAGTAAATAATGCTTGAATATAAAGCAAGACTAATTCTTGAAATTTTTTTCCCTGATGAAACTCTTCAACAATAATGTGGGCGGAGATTTTTAACGCCATGCCAGCAATTTGCACGATCGAACGGCTAGTGGTGCTTTTTCCGCCTAAAATTGCAGGAAGACCGATCAAGCCTTCGTTGCCAACTAAACCAATTTCTGTGGTTGAACCATCCATCATAATTGAAACTAGAGAAATCATCGCTTTCTGAGGAAAATAGATCGAACGAACAGTTTCGTTAGGTTCTAAAAGAATTTCGCCACTTTTAAGCTCGACTTGCTTGAGGTAGGGTGCGATGCGCTCGTATTCGGAGTCTGGCAAGGCAGCAAGTATTTTATTGGATTGTTTAAGATTCTCAGGCATTAGGGCGAATATATGGTCTTAACTTATCAAGCTGTAATGAAAATCTCATTAAAACTCAAAAGCAAATCGAGCTATGGGAAAAGTGATATGGGTGGATATTTTAAAAAACACCAAAAAATGACAGACTAGGCAAAGCTAAACTCTGTCAATCCTCCAACCGATTAAAAATCATACCTAACTAGAATACAATTAACCGTTCGGTATCGTACATAAGTTTTGATTTAACTTAGATTCGGTGCTTTATTACTAATTTGGGCTCTAGCAAACGTTGATATTCCGATTTAATCTTGCTATAGCACTCACAAGCGACTGATTCTAGCTTGACACGATTGAGGATGGTTATTCTACCTCGACTGTATTGAATAATGCCTTGTTTTTGGAAAGAGATGGCAATTTCGGTAATGCTAGCACGTCTGACTCCTAACATGAGAGAAATAAATTTTTGCGTTAAGGGTAACTTATTGGCTTGGGAGTTATCGTGAATTAATAGCAACCAGCGAGCCAATCTTTGTTCTATGCCATGATGACTCCGACAAGCAGCAATTTGTGCCATCTTACTAAATTGAGTTTGAGTATAAAGTAACAGTAGTTGTCGTAATTCTTCACCTCGTCGAAATTCTTTTTGCAATACATCAACGGGTAACTCGATCGCGCTACCAGAGATTTGAGTTATGGTGCGAGTAGTAGCGCGATCTGAACCGAGAATAGCTGGCAAACCTACTAAACCTTCATTCCCAACAGAATTAATTTCAACAATAGAGCGATCGCACATAATTAGTAATGAAGCCAATCGAGCAGTCTGGGGAAAATAGATACTAGTAATTTTTTGACCTGGTTCTTGTATGGTTTGTCCTGTAATTAAAGATACTTCTTGGAGATAAGGTAATAAACGTCGATCCGTTATCACCAGCAAAGTACGTAGTATTTGATTGATTACTACGAAATTAGAATCAGACATTAATTTTCTTGTTTGCCAAATCTATATCAACCGTCGAACAACGATTGAAATAATGAAGCAAAATTGTAATAGTTATTTGATGATTACTTATTGGTTACTTGGCGATCGCTTTTTCCGACTTAAAGACCTAAAGAGTTACAAAAATACAATTTAAACATATCGAGCATAGGTATTATAAGCCTTAATATTACTTTTGGCTTATTTACATTTATTTCATTTTCATTATGGATAGAGCAACTTTAAAGGTCAAAATTTATTGTGTCGAATCTTACAATTAATTAAATCAAATTTGCTACGTCAGCAAAAAAAGAGATGTTAGAACTAACATCCCCTTCTCCAAAATATTATCGATTTCTTGTAAGTCTATGCTACAGATTCCAAAGAAGCCAAAGGATTGGGAATAGTATCGGAAGGAGCTTCAAATTGTCCTGAGATGACATATTCCAATCTCAGTTTGAGCCAAGTAGCTAGTTGTTTTCTAGTGGTAATTACAGCAGCACAGGGTTGGGGAATTTTTGCCTTGACTGCTGCCATTTCAGGAGCGTCTAAAAATGCTGGCTGTTTGACAAACCAAAAATCTATCTCTTCATTTCTTTCTTGATAGTTACGCACTCGCTCTTGAATGACTTCTTCAAAAGGTTCTTCTTCTAATAAGAATTTTTGGCTGGCTGCAACATAATAATAGGTAGTCATGATTAATTATTTTCCAAAGTAAATCTTAAAAAATGATAATTTTAATATTTTGCTCGCCCCCTTGCCAAGAGAAATAAAGATCTTTAACAATTGCTCTGTTTGATAGGTTGCGATGCTATTGAGTGTGAGAAGACAAGGGTCATGGTACTGTCCATAACTAATTTTTCCACATTGGGGTCAAGTGGGGTGTTGCCTGGGAAAGAATGAGTCAAGATCAACTGCAATTCAGTTCTAAATCCTTTGTCGATTATTAGTTAGGGCAATTTGTTAAATTCTGTGAATCAAGGTATGGAGTTAAACTTAAATTCCCAAGGCGAAAAATTAGATTTTTAAAAGCAAGGTTAAAATAAATAGGCATTAACAAGGCATTGAAGTTAGCAAAGATCGAGACTTGATGCTAAATTCAATTCGGTCAGCATTAATCTAAACTATAGGAAAGCTATTATGACTAGCCCCATTTCTACTTTAGAAGAAAACACAACTCAATCAATTAACGAGTTTATTGAAGAAAGTTCCAGTCACCAAGAAGTCATTGAAACCGTCATTTCCAGCTTAGATCAAGATAATACCGCAATGGTTAACCATACTGATCGCGGCAGTCTTTGGAAATTTAATTATGGCAGTGTAGAAGTTTTTGTTCAGCTTACGGGAGAAAATGATGACGATTTATTAACTGTTTGGTCGAGCTTGCTGCAATTGCCAGCCAAAGACGAAGCGGGATTGATGCGTCGTTTGTTAGAAATGAATTGGTCTGGTACTTTTGAAACTTGCTTTAGCATTAAAGATAACCAAATCATGATTTCTGCCCAACGTACTGTGGCGGATATGTATCCAGGGGAAATTTCTCGGCTAGTTACTTTAGTCGCCAATATTGCCGACGACAATGACGAACTTTTACAAGAAGAATTTGGCGGAAGTTAAGATTTTTTTAAAGATTTAACTAGATTTCTTAAGATGAGGAGAAAGGGAATAAGATTATTTTTATTTTCTTTTTCCCCTAACTAACAACTAACAACTAACAACTAACAACTAAAACAAACCAGGATTGACAGCCTTCAAAGCTTCGGTCAATTCTTCTACGGTTTGAAATCTTTCGGCAGGAGACTTACGGAGGCATTTCATCGCAATTTGTTTGAGGGAATCGGGGATATCGTCACATTCTGCATAAGTGCTTAGTTTTTGAGCTTCGGCTCGAATATGACAAGCAATCCATTCCCCTTGAGTTGTTTGACCAGCATCGCTGTTATAAGGATTTTTGCCACTCAACATTTCATATAACATGATACCCAAACTATAAATATCAGTTCTTCTATCTATATCGGGTATTCCTTTACATTGTTCGGGGGAAGCATAGCGATAAGTACCAATAAAACTGCCGTGTTGAGTCATGGCAGTTTGTTTTTTTTCTTCGGTTTCTACAACTTTAGCAATGCCAAAGTCTAAGATTTTGGCTTCTTCTCCGAAGACACCGCCAGTGGCTAGGAAAATATTATCTGGTTTCAAATCTCGATGAATAATTCCTTTTTGATGAGCTTCTTTTAAACCCGTGCATACTTGCATCATAATCCGAATGGTTCGATTCACTGGTAATGTAGGAGTTTCTTCTAAAACTTCCCCCAAAGTTTTGCCGTGAAAATATTCCATTACATAAAAAGGAGAACCCATAAAGGGTTTTTCTGGGGGAGTCGTGCCAAAATCTGTTACTTGAACGATATTGTGACTTCTAAGACTGGAAATTACTTTAACTTCTCGATTAAATCTTTTAATTAAGGCTTGGTTATTATTGCCAGAGTAGCTAGTCATAATTTTCACTGCTACGGTTTTATTTTCCAATCTAGTGTCGGAGGCGATAAATACTTTACTCATCCCTCCCTGACCTAAAAGTTTATCCAAACGATAGCGATTGCTAATTACTTTTCCCAGGAAAAAATTGGGTCTAGTATATGAATTATCCAATTGTCCTTCAACATGAGTTGCTGGAGTTAACGAGCCATCAACCGTATCGGATTGAACTTGAGTAGCAGCAGATAAGGATTGATCTATAGTATTTGCTTCCATTTCTACAAAAGTAGGGTTGGGAGTTGCAGGAGGATTATTGGTTTCTGACTCGACAAAAGTAGGGTTGGGAGTTGCAGGAAGATTATTGGTTTCTGACTCGACAAAAGTAGGGTTGGAAGTTGCAGTATCAGGATCTGCATCTGACTCCATCATAGTGGGGATTGGCGAGTAGCCAGAAGGTTGAGAATTGCTATCAGTTGGAATTGAGGAAGTTATCTGAGAATCAGAATCTTTTAATCGAGGAATGATTAGTTTGACTAGAGTAGTTGCGATCGCTAAATTAACTACAGAAGGCATTAAGGGAATCCATCCCTGTTGGCTAAAGAAAAATACACCGCTACCAAAAATTGCGACTGCGGCAATGCCTCCTCCAGCTAAGGTTTGCCAAGTAGGACGGAACAATAAAGCGATCGCACCACCCGTCAATCCCCAAGCCGAAATCCACAGCCATTCCATTGATTCCGACCAATACCAAATTTGCGGACGTTGATCGAGGACGTTACTCAAGATTTGGCTTATCGCCCAACCATGCAAATAAACTCCTGGTTTGATGCCAAACGGTGTTTGATGAATGTCTTGTTTGGTGGTGTAGCCAATTAAAACTGCTTTGTTTTTTACTTGTTGGGGATTAATATTATTATCTAAAACATCGGCTAGAGAAATAATATCTACAGGTTGCTCTTGGCGATATTCTAAAAGTATTTGATAAATTCCCGATTCTAAATCTTGGTAGCCTCCAGCATTGGGTTTTAAAGCAGAATAATTTACCGAACCCAAACCAATATTACCCTCAGTTATTTGAGCCGTATCAATATAAATTTCTTCTGTTTGTAAATAGCTTAATGCGGTTAAAAATCCTAAAGAGAAAGGAGACTCGCATAAAGGAGCTTCGACATTTTTTAAACTGGTTGAAGTATTTAATTTAGCAGATTTAGCAGCAGTTATGGGAATGCTAGAAAGGGGCATTCTGCGAATTACTTCCGAGCCAAATTTATTAACTTTATCTGGTTCTAAATTAACAAAGCCCACCGCACTATCTAAGTCGATGACAGGGGGTGGTGCTATGCCTGCGGCTCTGGTTTCTGAAGGTAAGGCGCAGGAAAAAATTACTG
Organism: Waterburya sp.; assembly: GCF_058530065.1. Lineage (NCBI taxonomy): Bacteria > Bacillati > Cyanobacteriota > Cyanophyceae > Pleurocapsales > Pleurocapsaceae > Waterburya > Waterburya sp. Next base: position 20,664 of record NZ_JBZNBU010000260.1, read on the forward strand.
GTTTAATTTGTCCTTCTAAAGGTTCGTATAAATTATTAGTGTAATTAATTAATTCTTCTCTTCCTTCACCAATGGGAACATCCCTTAAAATATCAATCCCAATAACTCTAGGCTGATGCTGTTGTAAATTTTGGATGGCTTTGGTTAAATTGCGATCGGAAATTTTATCGCTATTTAATTTTTGGAGAGAGCGATCGTCTATTCCCACCAATAAAATTCTAGAATCTGGATCTTTCTCTGCCTTCGATCTGATTAAATAATCAAAAGTTAATAATTCTCCCGATTCAAAAACACCTGTGGTTCGTAAGCCAATAATTAAACCAGAGGTTAACACGCTAGTTGCGATCGCCAGAGAAATTTTAACTATATTTAGACTCTGAGATTTGCTCATAAACCCCTCAACATAACTGACTTTTGGTGTTTTCTTGGCACAACCTTAACAAAAAATACTTCTATTGTCGTGGCGATCGAAACATCTCGTCTGAGAAAAAGACTAAATAGAGTTATTTTGAGTTGCTAAGTAGCTTTAGTTGATTAAAATTTGATACAAATATATCGTTTTATCTAAAGAGTAGTAAGATTTTCTCATCTATATTTTTTATCTATAATGTCTGGGGTAATCGCCAAAAAAATCGCTTGCAATATTGACTGGCTTCTTTTTGCTTTTAGGGTGTCAGAAAAATTCATCATCGATATCTAAAAATCCCTTGAAAATCGACCGAGATAAACTGACTAGTTATGATTTTGCAGAAGTATGTAACAATCGCTATTTACCAGAAGCTAGAGAATATCAACCTACTATTAATAATATTCATCCCATACATATTTTTGAACGGGAAGAAGTGCAAGACAAATTTGAAAATCGCGCCTTTTATTTTCCCGAAATTCCCGAAACTTGGTCTGTGTCAGGTATGAAACAAGAAACAACCGAACTTGTAGCCTGTATCACTCGTATTCCTGGAGCATTAATTGATACTTGTACTTACGAACCAGATATTGTCACAAATTTATACGATGCAGCATATGAAATTAGAGTTATTGTTGCCAAAACAGGAGCAGAAATAGATAAAACAGTAATTGATTCCGATCGGCAATGCCCTCTGGTAACATCTTTTGTGGAAGGAGAAGAAGACATCAAAGATTATCCATCTCTAGATCCTCAATATTTGCAACAATTTCTACATCCTCACGTTCAGCCTAATGCTGGCTAATATAACTAAAATCCCGCTTCCATGAGAGACAGTATATATAAATATCCCAAAACATATCATTTAGAAGGTTCTGGATTACCAGAGTCAAAAAAGGCTCAAGATAAAATTCCTTTTCAAGCGATCTCTATAAATATATTCGAGAAGATTTCATTACTAAAATTTTGAATTCGGGTGGGCATTGGCTAGATCGACCGATAATACCCAATCAATTGAAAAGTATAAATCTATAGATGTTGGATACGAATGATATCGTTTTTGTTAGTTGTTAGTTGTTTTACTAAACATTCAGCAATTCTTAAAGATGCCCCAGGTTTTCCCATGCGTCGCTTGCCATTAAGGGCAATTTGGTGTAGTTTTTGAAGATTATTAACAATTTGAAAAATTGCCTGACTCACTTCTGCCGCATTTTCTACCATGGCGATCGAACATCCCAGCAAACGAGACTGTGCTTCGGCGAAAGCATAGGTAAATTGAGGTCCTTCTCCTGGCATAATTACTACAGGTTTGCCCAACCCGACACATTCTTCTGTTGCCGTACCTGCCATAGCGATCGCAATTTTGGCTTTTTGTAAGAATTGTACGTAACTAGATTGACTCAAAATTAAGCTGGCATTCCCTTGACGAAGAGTATATCTCCCCGATTCTTCTTGGGTTGATTGCCATCCTCGATCTACTGCTGCGGTGATAAAGGATTTTAGATCCAAAGCTGGTGCAATTGCCCCTAAAAAATTGAGCGGGCGATCGCTATCTGTCATAATGCTATTAGCTGAAGTTAAGATTTGCTGCCAATTACGTAGGGCTTCTGGCATCCTCGAACCCGCCAGAATTAGTATATTCAGTTCGGGGGATTCTTCTAATTCTATTTCTCCAGTAATTTCATCCATCATCGGATTACCCAGATCGTAGGCAGAAATACCGTGCAGTTGCAAAATTGACGCAGTCAAACTATCCCTAGGAAACACCCCTTTACAAGTCTGGCGACTCATCAACCATCTTTCCCAAGGCAAATAAACCGAACCGAGACTTCTCTCTAGGCTAGAAGTCTGTTTTAACCATCCCGTCTCGTCTCGCAGATAGTATTCTGATTTAGCCGTACCCACGAAAGCATAATTACTACCACTCAACCAAGCGTAAAACAGGGGAACAATATCTCCCACCGCTAAAATTGCACCACCCTCTTTACCCCATTGACGTATTAGTTTAATTTGTTCTATGGTTAAAGCAACTAAACCACTGCGGAGATCTTGCCATAAAGGATTTCCTCCCATATAAATAAAACCGCCAGAAGGCATTTGTTGCACTCTTCCAGCGATAGTAATGTTTGATTTTTGATAAGCATAGCCCTCTCCGACAATGGGCAATGCAACTAATTCTAATTTCTTGGTGACAGCTTGCAACTGCTTGATTATCCGAACGGCAATTAGATCTTCACCATGACCATTACTCAGAACTAGCAGTTTCATTCGACTTTAACTAAGGGGATTTATCTAGCTCTATTTTAAGCATTTAATGATCTATCTAATCGTCGCGATTAATTTATCAATCGCACTACTTAATATTTATATAGCTATTAGAATTTGGCAATTGGGTCAATTATTAGCCAAAATCACGGCTATCTTAGATAAATACGAAAGTTACTTTCAGTTTACTCTAAAAGCTACTCCAATTATTCTCTATGAAGGAAAAAGTAATGTTAGTCAAATTCGTCAGAAGTATCAGCTATTGCAGCTACAAATTGCTAAAGTTAAGCAAATAATTTGGCTGATTAACTGGAGTTATACAACTTGGCTCAAAACTTAAACGAGCTGGAAATTAGGCATATACCAAGCGGGCTTCAGCAGTATCTTTAATTAAACCCATTTTAGAATGTAAATAATTATTGACAACTGCTCGTTCCATATCTGCTAAAGGTTGTTGAGCATCTAAACGATTGACCAATTGTCGTACTAATTCTGCTTCTTCAATTTCTAAAAGTTCCGAAGCATTAGTCGTTTCAATCACATTCCAGGTTTGGCGCAATAATGTAGTATTCAAAATGCTTGACCTCGTGATAGACAATGTTAATTTCGTTCCCTGTAGAACTAGATCGACACTAACAATGTTAATCCAACTCAGAAGAATATAAAGAAAATATTTAGATTTTCAACTTAAATTCACACAAAGCTTAACATTGTATACGTAATTGTTTACCTAAAAAGCATTTCTTAGTAAGTATTTTATTTACGTTCTGGATGCTCGGTAACCTCGCAATAGACCCCTAACTGATTGACTTTGGCGATGAGTTGATATAAACGACCAAGGCTTTTTTGATTAAAATAAAATGTTAAACGAGGTAAAGTTGCTATCTCGACTTCTTGTGCTTCTTCTGGTAGAGCCGAACTTTTCTTGATTTTCCCTTCAACTAAAATATCAGCAAATTCTTGATTGAGAGATTGTACTGCTGCGTCCGACAATTCTAATTTGAGTCGCATTACAAACAATTTACCAACATAACGACTGGAATGATAAACTCTGTAAAAATCTTTAATGGTTTGACAGGCAACATCAAGACGATCTGTAACGGTATATAAACTGGGATCTTCTGGACTAATTAAACCTTTTTCTTTGAGTTGTCGGCAAATATAATCATTCCAAGAATGCCAATAGTCTCCTCCTGGTTTATCTACTAACACTAATGGTACTGGGCCATGTTTGCCCGTTTGACAGAGAGTTAGAGTTTCAAAAGCCTCGTCTTGAGTGCCAAACCCCCCAGGAAAAAGTGCGATCGCATCACTTTCTTTAAGAAAAAATAGTTTGCGAGTAAAGAAATATTTAAAATCAATTAACTTATTATCTCCATCAATAGCAGAATTTGCTCCCTGCTCGAAAGGCAAACGAATATTTAAGCCAAAAGAATTTTCTCGCCCAGCACCTTCGTTTCCTGCTGCCATAATTCCTCCTCCAGCCCCAGTAACCACCATAAATCCTGCTTTGGTCATACAACGGGCAAAGTCCACTGCTATTTTGTACTCGGCTTGTTCGGGAGAAGTTCTAGCAGAACCGAAAATGGCTATTTTTCTTGTATGTCTGTAGGGATAGAACTTTTGGAAACCTTGTTCCATATCTTCAAGAGAAGCACTAAGGATCTTCCAGTTAAGACGCTCGGTATCCAATTCAGAAATTCTAATTAGAGTGTTTAAAGCTCTTTTTATATACTTACCGTGAGGATGATGGGGTAAATCGGCAAGTAAATTTTCTAGGGCGCGATCGATTACATTGGAGCGATCGGGAGGAGATAAAGTCATCTAACTAATATCGACAGTGAATTGTGTATGCTTGATTGTAACAATTGTAACGATAATGACAGTTGATTTTTTAGTAGATGATTGTAGCCTCAGCTTAATCTTATAAACAAGATCTGCTGAAGCCATATTGATAATTTTTAGAAAAATTAGAGATATTTTTCCAAAGTATTTGCCAAAGTAGTTTTAGGAACTGCCCCAACCACCATATCTACTCGCTGTCCATCCTTAAAAATCATAAGGGTAGGAATACTACGAATACCATATTGGCTGGCTACTTGAGGGTTTTCGTCTGTATTTAACTTGACGACTTTAATCTGTCCTTCATATTGTTCGGCAATTTCGTCTACGACGGGAGCTACCATACGGCATGGCCCACACCAAGGGGCCCAAAAGTCTACTAGTACAGGAACGGAACTTTCCAACACTTCTGCGGGAAAACTCGCGTCTGTTACTGGCGCGGCTGATGATGACATGTTTATTAAGTCCTTATTTACCACAAATCCTTTTCAATAATACAGAATTCTACCACAGCCAATGATTAACACTGCATTAAGCAATTAGACTTTACATCTAAAAGTCAGGGATTAAAAGATTGTAGCTATCCTTTGGATTAAAAATATATCTAAAAATAGAAAACCGCCCGATAAATTTTCGAGCGGAGTGTGGTGTGAGGAGTGAACGGAAACTTTTGTCTCCGCACATTTCTATTCTAAAATAGAACTTTGAAATTGCCAGAACTTTCTTACTTTTACTGATAGAACAATAGATTTCCTTTAGATTTTTTTTAGATTTCGACACAAAAGCCCATTGAAATCGATACAATGTTCTGAACGTAAAAATAGCTCGATTTTTTTGAGATATAGTTAGTTGCGTTTAGAGCAATTATTCAATTGATAAAAATGTTATCTAAGACGAGTATCGATCGCGAAGGAAAAATTCTAATTGCAGGGGCGATCGCTTTTTTTATCTGTACCCTTTCTTTAACCCTACATCGACATTTTTCGTTTTATTCTTCTTACGATCAAGGAATCTTCAATCAAGTTTTTTGGAATGGTACTCACGGTAACTTTTTTCAAAGCACTCTTTCTTCTCAACTTTCAACCAATGTAGTTCACAGCAATGAAGTTCCCTACGTCGGCTATCATCGCTTGGGACAACACTTTACTCCAGCTTTACTCCTGTGGTTGCCCATTTACTATCTATTTCCCCATCCAGCTACTTTGACAGTATTGCAGGCAATATTTGTTACCGCAGCAGGTTTGGTACTTTACCAACTAGCCAGAATTTATTTAGAACCTCAAGTTTCCCTTTTAATTAGCCTAAGTTTTTATGGCGCAAATGCTATTTTAGGGCCGACTTTAGCCAATTTCCACGATATTTCTCAGATTCCTTTATTTGTCTTTAGCTTGCTTTGGGCAATGGAAAAAAGACGCTGGTGGCTATTTGGCATTTTGATTATTTGCATTTTAGCGGTGCGGGAAGATAGCGGGATTACTTTGTTTGGTATTGGGATGTACATGATTCTTTCCCGTCGTTTCCCTCGTATTGGATTAGTTGTCTGTAGCGTTAGTTTCTTGTATATAGTGGCATTGACTAATTTAATTATGCCGCTATTTTCCGATGATATTTCCAAACGCTTCATGTTGGAAAGATTCGGACAGTATGCCGATGGCAACGAAGCTTCTACCCTAGAGATTATTAAAAATATGCTCACTAGTCCTGGTTTGTTGCTGGTTGAGTTATTTACTCCCTTTTTCGGTACTTTAAAATATGTCTTGGGACAGTGGTTGCCCTTAGCGTTTATTCCCGCTGTTGCCCCAGCATCTTGGGCAATCTCAGTCTTTCCCCTATTAAAATTGTTATTAGGCAAAGGACAAACTGTTCTGGTAATTTCTATTCGCTATGCGATGAGCGTTACTCCTGGTTTATTTTACGGTGCAATTCTTTGGTGGGCTGGACAGGGTTTTGGTAAGATTAACCAATCTTTGGCAGAATGCAAGCCGAGAAAACTACGTCCTAAATTTCGTCGCTTTTGGATTTTTTGTATTTGCTTGTCAATTCTATTCACGATTACTTCCAATCCCAGCCGTACTTTATCTTTTATAATTCCCGACTCTATTAGTCCTAGAGTTTACGTATCTCCAGTCAAGCAATGGCAGCACGTACCTCACATTAAAAAACTAATTGCTCAAATACCTGCCGATGCTAGTGTTTCTGCTTCTACTTATATAATTCCTCACCTTTCGGGAAGAAGAGAAATTATTCGTATGTCTGGTATTAAAATTAAAAACGATCGCCAGGAAGTTAATAAAGTAGATTATATTATTATGGATCTCTGGCAAATGGAACAATATCAGGCAGTTTTTGGCGAAGATCGTCATTGGTTGAAGACTGCCGAAAATTTGGTTAGCGGAGTTGTCGATCGCCAGCAACAATATGGCATTTTAGATTTTTCTGACGGAGTAATTTTATTACAAAAAGACATTGAATCCAAGCCAGAAGCCTTTTTAGCTTGGAAAGAATATCAAGCCAAAATCAAGTCATTACTGAAAAAAAGTGAGGAGTGAGTAGTAAAAATTATTCAGTAATTAACTGGGGCTAAATTTTAAAGTTAAATCCAACTTCTAAACCGACAGTACTTAAATTACCCTCATCGCCGTTTTCTTCTGGATAAATATTTTGAGCGTTAACATATCTAATCTGACCGATAACATCAAAAGATTCTGATAGAGGCAAACCAGCACCTGCTTTTAGTTGGAAAGCAAAGGCACTATCTGGATCTTCAACAATATCGTCAATTTCGTCTCCAAAACCAATTCCTACTATACCGACTCCAGGGCTAGCAAATAAATAGGGAGCTTTGAGGCTGTTACTACCCAAAGGAAGGAATAATCTAGGATTAATAAACAATCCCAGAGAAGAGAAATTAGAATCTTCTGGCTCGGCACTGCCACCAAAAATATAACCTTCTATGTCCGCCCCAAGTATGTGGCTAAATCTATAACCTGCAAACAGACTGCCTCCAAATCCCGTATTGGGGTCGATCGCATCGAGGTCTAGATCTTCTTCAATAATTTCAATACCATCTAATTCGCTGACAAAAAATACTCCCAAAGTACCCCCAGCGTAGATCCGTTTGGTTAAAGATCGATTGCCTCCAACAGAACTTCTTCTAAGATCTCGTCCTTCATCGAAACTATCAGCTATCTGAGTCAAGGAGTTATTTTGGCTGAGGTTTAAACTCTCGCATTGTCCCTCACAGGAGAGTCGAGCATTGGAATTTTCTGGGCTTTCTGCTTTAGCTGCCAGAGGAATGCCACAACTAAGTAATATTGCCAACATTATAGTTTTGATTTTCATATGCCTAGATTTAAATTGTGCTAGTACAAGTTAACTAACTTAATGAGTTAGTCTATCCAGGCTAGAAAATTGATGGTAAAGAATATGGTGAGAAACAATTTTAGATTATTTATTTTGATTCCTGGGAGGCATTCCCGTACCTTGATAAAACTTTCTTTCTAACTTATTCAGTTGCCACCAAATAATACTAGAAATCAGTAGGGTTGCAGAAGTGGCGATCGCAATTCCCCGAGCAGGAAGAGAGATATATAAAGCCAGAAGAGGCATGATTGCCCAAGTCAAAATAGTTAGAGCGATCGCGCCGATTTTGATTCTTTGGATATTTTTTAAAGCTTGAGAGCAACTGGCACAGTTTTTCGTGTGGGAATGATAGCGATCTAATAATTGTTCTTTGGGTAAAGCTGGAGGTAATTGGCGATCGCTAAAAGGATCGGCGTTAAATAAATTAACCCACTGACGCAATTCTGAGACATATAGATCGGCTTTGGTGGGTAAGTAGAAAGCTTTGCTATATTTGGCACTACCACCCAATGCTTCTAAATAACGCTCCTGATGGTGAAGAAAAATTTGATCGTCTTCTAAGATTCCATGTTGATTAATGTGGTTATACCATTTAGGGGTAAGTTTAATCAAGAAACGGGGTATGGGAGAAGCAAATTTAAAGGGAAAGCGGGCAAACAAACGACATTGTCCCTTACTTATAGGAGTAGCGTAAACTACCGTTAAAGTACGTCCAAACTGCTTAGATGTTAAATCGTGCCACATCAAACAAGGAGCAGTAAAGGTAGTATATTGCGTGCCTAATTTGCCTTTACGAGGACCTTCTTGCCAAACTCCTTTAAAGCCTTGTTTGCTAGATTCGGTCACTTCTAAATCTAGAGGAGCGACATTAGAGCGATCGCCTACAGTATTATGATGGGTGTAGGGAATGTGACTGGCATCGATCACATTTTCTAATAAAGTTAAAGCGTCATAGGGAAGATCGCGGAAAATATCCAAACACACCCAAGCATCGGGATCTTCTTCCATGGGTTCGATAATTGGTACTTCGGTTTTAAACGCTTTTTCTTGATCCCCAGGATAAACAAATAAAAGTCCTTGGGCAGTGGCAGTAGGATAAGATTTAACGCAGGCTCTTTTGGAAGTATGAGCTTTTTCTCCCGAATGTTGCTGGGGAATTGTTTCACATTCTCCATTTCCCGAAAATGCCCAGCCATGATATGGACATTCTAACAATCCTTCTTCATTAACTCTTCCTTCACTGAGAGATGCGAGACGATGGGGGCATTTATCGGCAAACACTTGCCAACTATTAGCCGACTCATCCCACCAAATTACCAGATCCTTTTCTAACAGGGTAAATTTACTCGGTTGACTTTTATCTAGGTCTTGTAAATAGTAAATGGGATACCATGCTTCTAAAGGATCGAATATGGTAGGCTCTGCTCCACCAGATAATAAGGTTGCTGTTTTCGGACTATCGCTAGTTAAAGTCATACCCAACATATTTCCAATTATTTCGTCTTGTAAATAATTGTTACACAATCTTCTTGTGGATAACCTGTGGAAAACTATGCAATAACAACGCAAATCTGTGGAAAAATCTACTCAATTCAATCAATTATCTATTTTTAAGCTCGGTCTAATGTCGATTTCAAGCAACACATTGCTCGGATTTATCGACTTTAGTTAGCTGTCTGCTACTTTTTGGAGGCATTGGTAATTCATGGCTGAGATGAAAATCCTGCTGAACTTTATAAGTCAAGCGGGGAGAAACTTGTCGAACAATTTGCGCCAACAAGCGATCGCCTGTAGATTGAATTAAAGAAGTAGATAACTTGTGAATAAAATTAGGAAATTCCACTTCTACAGATAAATTTAACTCCCAATTGACTTGAGTAATGCGAGGGGGAATATTTTGCTGGCGAGAGAATAAACCTTTTTTATTTTCTGCCAAACTGCTGCCCGCGATTTCGTTCAATTCCATTAAAGCCTGATAATTAACCTTATAACCCAGGCGATCTTCATCTTTTAAAGGGATTGTTTCCATACGATAAATATTACCCACAGGAGGATGTAAAACCACCCCCATTTTTGGCTCTACCTCATAACCAAAAGAACCGTATTTACCTACAGTGAGGACGTAACCATTGTTATCAAGAGGTTCGACTTTCATCGGTTGAGCGCAACGACGAAACCAACCTTCGTGGGCGTTTAAATATTGAGCTACCGTATCCGCATCGCTATACATATCCATTCGCCCAACAAAACTAACTGTAAAGGCGAAGATTTTTTGATTATCTAAAGAATTAGCACAGGTAAGCTGCATAGAGTTGGATTGAGAATTTTGTAATGTTATGTTTGGCGAACTATTAATAAATTTAGATTGCATAGCTATCCTTAAACTATCGTTTTAGAGCTTCACCCTACTGTTATGATGATTACAATAAAGGTGTTAATTATCAGCTAAACACTTTTTTAAAGTATTAGGTGTGATTTAGAATTACTATGCGGATATTTGTTGCTGGAGCTACAGGACAAACGGGTAGAGAGATTGTTAAGCAACTAGTAGAAAGAGATATTCCCGTGAAAGCACTAGTTAGAGATCTAGACAAAGCAAGATCCATACTTCCAGACTCAACAGAATTGGTCTTGGGAGATGTTTTAAAGCCAGAAACTTTTAGCAGTCACCTTTCCGATTGTAGCGTTTTAATCTGTGCCACTGGAGCTAGTCCCAGTTTAGATCCTACTGGTCCTTATCAAGTAGATTATCAAGGAACTAAGAATTTAGTCGATCTGGCTAAAAACAATAATATCGATCGCTTTATTTTGGTTTCTTCTCTGTGCGTCTCCAAATTTTTCCATCCTTTAAATCTATTTTGGCTGGTTTTGTATTGGAAAAAACAAGCAGAAGCCTACATTCAAGCTAGCGGTTTAAGCTACACCATAGTGAGACCAGGAGGATTGAAAAATGAAGATAATTCCGACCCTATTATTATGAAAAGTGCCGATACTTTGTTTGAAGGGAGTATTCCCCGCCCCAAAGTAGCCCAAGTTTGTGTTGAAGCTCTATTTCAACCCACCGCAGAATCAAAAATAGTAGAAATAGTCGCTAATCCAGAAGCAGAATCTCAAACCTGGGAGCAACTGTTTAGTAATATCGTTTAATATCTAAAGTACTACCTATAACCTTTCATTTGTTCTATCTAGCTGCTTTCGATGCAACTAATCAATAAAGCTACCAAGTTTTTCTATCTCGCCTGTCTAATTCTAGTTTTATCTCAATTAGGAGGGCATATCAGCAAAACCCAAGTACGTTCTTATCTAGCAACATCTAAACAAATACTCTCAAGACTTTCAGAGTATTGGCAAGAAAAGGGAACTACTCCTACTCAAGACATTGGTATTCTTCCCAGTATTCATCGCACTCAACCATTAGTTATGGATGGAGGAGACCCTTATATTCGAGCCTTGATGCGGACTATTACCGCTAGCGAAGCAAATGTCTCTCGACCCTACAACGTAATTTACGGCGGTCGCTATGTGGAAGATCTTAGCACTCATCCCGAATTATGCGTGCCAATTGTTGCGGGGCCTAATGTAGGAAAATGCACCACTGCTGCTGGACGCTATCAAATGTTAGATTTCACTTGGGACAGAAAAGCCCGAAAATATCATCCCAATCCTTCAGGATTTTGGCGATGGAAACAATATAGCTTTGAAGCAGAATATCAAGATAAAGTTGTCCATGATTGGCTCAACGATTCTAGGGCATGGGGAACAGATATTTCGCGACAGTTAAGAGAAGGTGAAATAAATCAAGTCTTGAAGTTACTCTCAGGTACTTGGACTAGTTTGGGTTACGGAATTGAAACTAATTCTATGAGTAATTATTTGCCTCAAATTTATCAAAATGTTCTGCAAGAAGAACTTAGTTAATAATTAATTTCCTCACGATTAAATGGCTTTAAGGTCAGGGGTCAGGGGTCAGGGGTCAGGGGTCAGGGGTCAGGTAGAGACTCCGATGAGCGTTCCCTTGCGCCTGTCGGCGGCGCGGGGTCTCATCGTTTCATGAAACGTCCGTACAGAAGTCAGAAGTCAGCCCAGAAGGTTTTTAAGCTTCGATCGTCGATTAAATTTTTTAGATGGTTTCTTCTTGCGAAGTTTGTGACGGGTCGCTAATCCTTTAGGGCTCAAGTTAGTCAACCTGTCCAACACAATTTCGCGCTATTTGGAATGAATATAGTTCATTTTGTTCCACAGTACTAAGATTTTTTCAACCATGAGAAACTAGTTTCACTCCCGCTACATTTACCGTACTCCAGATCTTTTGACATTCCCAGGATAGTTCTCGATAATAGATTGGTTGAGAAAGTGCGGCAATGGCGATTACAAATGAGGATTGCCAACATCTTGCCAAAAATAGCCTAGTTTGCCGAAAAAATTCTACTTGGCTGGATAGATTGAAAATGTCAAAAATATAAGTTCAACAAGTTAATTAATACAATTGAAGTTTAAAATTATCGATCGCCTGTGGTGCGATGGAATCTCTTTAGTAGATCGTTATATTATTCATCAATTAAGTTTATTTTTTTGGTTCAGTGTTGGCTTATTTTCTTCTTTAGGAGTAACCATCGGTACTGTATCGGATTTGGGTTATAAAGTTACGGAATATAATCTGCCTATTCCCATTGCTTGTTTGATTTTTGCTTATAAAATTCCCGAATATGCTGCCTATGCCTTGCCCATTTCGATTTTGCTATCTTGTTTGATTATTTACGGTCGTTTGAATAGCGATTGTGAGTTAATTGCCTTACTTAGTTTTGGCATTAGTTTAAAACGGATTATTGCTCCCGCTTTGATTTTTAGCTTATTAATTACAGGACTAACTTTTTTATTCAATGAATTAATTGTACCCGAAGCTAACTATCAAGCTAATTTATTACAAAATCCTTTTATTGCTAAAAGCGAACTTAATTTACAAAAACGAGATATTTTCTATCCTGAATATAAATCATCAGTAGATAATAATTCTGGTAAAAGTTTGAGTAGAATTTATTTTGCCGAACAGTATCGCGATCGCGTTTTAAATAGGATTACCATCATTAATTTGGAAAGGGGTGCGATCGAGGGAATTATCACTGCTAAATTAGCCAAGTGGGATGAGAAACAGCAATTTTGGCATCTTGTAGAGGGAGAAATTAATCGAATCAACTCAAAAAACGGCAAAATTTCTACAGAAGAATTTGAGCGCAAATATCTATCTTTACCCAACACTTTATTTCAAATTGCTCGACTCCAACGCAGTCCTGAAGATATGAACATCAGACAGGCAAAACAATATTTAAACCTGATTCAAGATAGCGGTCATAAAATAAATATTGCAAAGTTTGCCGTTAGAATTCAGCAAAAATACGCCTTTCCTTTTATTTGTTTTATCTTCGCTTTGATTGGTGCTGCTTTAGGAACAAAATATTCTCAAGTCAATCGTTCTCAAGCCTTCGGTCTGTGTGTGGCTATAGTCTTTCTTTATTACTTTTTAGGATTTAGTTTTGGCTCGTTAGGAATTACGGGAATAATATCGCCTTTCTGGGCAGCTTGGATTCCTAATATTTTAGGTTTAGTTGCTGGTATTAAAATTTTATCTAAATAAGCTAATAGTTACTAATTATTTAAACAATTCTAATCGCCAACAATCTCAACCCAAAGAGCATCAGCCTCTGGTTTAGAAAGTTGAACTATTTTTTCTTTTAACATAATTTTAACTTTCCCTTCAGGCATACTTTTATCTAATAAAACTAAATTCTGACCAATAATTAAATTTTTGCTTAAAAGTTGACCAACATAACCACCGTAAATGCGGTTGTAACCCACAATAGTTACTGCCGAACCAATAAATAAGTCTTTAATCTTAATCTTAACTTCCACTCTTGTTTTTATGGCAAATTTATGACTCAAAAATGCAATTGCGATCGCGAAGCAAGTCATAGACTCAGCTAGCCTTAACTCTCACACCTTTCAATCAAAATTGATAGTTGCTAATAAATATTATTTAGTATCCTACAATATTAAGAGTAAAATTGAGTTTTATTAGCAATAAGTTTAAATTAATTTTAAATCTACGCTGTTTTTCCACTATTTTTCAGGGGTAAAAATACCACTGCTAAAACTTTTGAGATAAATGCTTTTCCACGATGCTTGATACTTGTTTGGGTTTGACTCGAACATATTGCTCTTTATCTGGCAGGACAAGCATTGTCGGAGCTTGTTTACATTTTTTCAGACATCCAGTCTTTTTAATCTCAACATTTTCGAGAGAGCCTTGTTTTTTCAGCTCTGATTCCAATAGATTACAAACTGCTCTGCCACCCTTTTTCCAACAGTTAGATTTCTGACAAATCAAGACTTTAGCTTTCTTTTTCGACTTTTTCGATTTATCACTCTTAGAAGCGGGCGTGTCAGCTACAACAGGAGACGACAATAACTGAATACCGTAGGCTTTATATTCTGAAAGATCTTCTTTGGGTTTGCGCTTTAACATACCCTTAACTTTTAATTTAGATCCTAATTCAAGCTTTAATGCTAAGTTTTTGGGTTGTTCTTTGGCTACTTTGATCCGCAATTCTTCGCGATCTACAGATAAAAGTAAATATTTAACTCGCCCATCAGATTTAGCATCTACTTCTTTTAATTCGCCAATCGCAGTAAATTCAGAAATTAAGGGAGTTATTGTCATCATAATACTTTCTTAATTGCTAGTTATTGCTATCTATTCTAATTGATTTTCTTTTTCAATAACTAAAAAAGTTTGAGGATCTATACAATCGATGTGCTATTGGTGCGATCGAATTAGAGTAGCGAATAATCCTCGATCTTTTTAATACCTAAGTACTATAAACAATGGGCAATCTTGTAAATAAATTTGAGAGATTAGAGCGAAATAAATGAAGTATGTAATATGATGTTTCATAGTATAAATTGCTTAAAAATACTCAATTTCCGATTCAAACTTTAGAAGTTAACGGTGTGGGCACGATAGATACTAGCGTTTATGGTACTGGTAATGGTGGAGATATCAATATCAATGTCGAAAATAATGCCAATTCTATTTTAGGAATTCTCGAACGAAAAGCGATCGCCAATAACAATTCTAACGATATTGATGCTAGTTCCGATTTTGGTTTGGATGGTATGGTGTCGATTTTCACGCCTGAAACCAATACTCTAGAAGGCATCAGAGAATTACCTGAAAATGTTATTGTAACCGAGCAAACTGCTGCTAGTGCTTGTAGCATCGATCGCCATAACGTAGCTCGAAATAGTTTCACCATCCAAGGAAGAGGTGGCATCCAACAGTCTCCAACTGCGCCTTTAAGTTCTGATACTTTGTTTTCTTTAGATAATTCTCAAGCAACTAAAATTCAAGCAATTGATACTTCTAAAGGCAAAATTATTATGGCTAGGGGCGTAGAAGTCAAACCCAATGGCGATATTTATCTAACTGCCTATCCTACAGGCGATCGCTCGTCTAATACTAATTCCGAATATAGTAATTGCGATCGCCATACCATAGTTAATTAATTTAGTTAGTTTCTTCAGGATCGTTTTCAGTATTAAGAGAATCTCCCTCCGTAGTTTCGGGCTGAGTTTCTGTAGTGCCATTAGTAGGGGTAGTTGCGGGAGGGCGTACTTCTGGGGGGGGGATTACAAAAAATGCCCCTGCTGCCATTGCCAAACTAGCAAAACCGATCGCGACAGGAGTCAATCTTTCCGAGAGGGATTGTTCTGGCTGACGATAGCGTCTGCTGGCAGGTTTTAACTGGAGAGTCATGGCAGGAAGAGTAGTGCGATCGGCATAAAAGCGATCGAGCGCATCCACTAAATCGAACAATTCGATAGTAGTTAAATTAATTTCTTGCTTTTCTTCACTGCTACTTGCTTCTGGTTGGAGGGTTAAACGATGAAGATTTTTGTCGGTTTTGGTAATAGTAACTTGAGGATATTCGCCATTATCCTGTGGCGGTTGAGCTACACCACTTAAGAACTCCTGAGCATATCTACTCACAGTGCGAGATAGATTTTCAAGAAAAACACTACCGCCACTGATGGTTTGATTGGAGTTCAGAAAATTACATTCAGCATCGATCAGAATTGACATGGGAGATTGACCATCTAAAATGTCAACATTTTCCGAGTCGCTATCTTTCAATCCTTTCAAAATTAAATTGCAATTAGGCAAAATATACTGTCGCTTGATATTCATAATTTATGCCACTTCCCCATCAAACAAACTAAACCACACTCGCTGTATACCGCTAGTTCCAGTACAGAATAACAATTTATTTAGTAACGACAACGCTAATTCATTTAATTGTTCTTCTGAAGCAATGTAAGCCGATACTTTAGCACGACGGGAGTTCATTCGACTGCGAAAATGAGCGCGAAATCTTTCTAAATATTCTGAAAGACGAAAATGATTGTCTACGGGTAAGTTTTTCTCGCGCATTTGTTGTTCTGCTACCAATAGTTGTCTGATATGCACCATCAGATCTTTTGCCCGATAGCCAGCAATAATGACTAAAGCTTTGGCTTGGTTTAAACTTAATTCGTCTCTAGTATAGGAACGTCGCCAAGGATTGCTACAACGCAAACGCCAGAGATTAACGCGATTTTTGATAATCGAATCCAAGTTTAATTGCCTGGCGATCGCCAGCATATGTTCCGATCCGCCCAATTCTAATGCTTCTAGTGCCAGCAAAAGCAGATCGATTTGTTGCTGGGTGCGAGGAGAACAACCCTTAGAAGGAAGAGATATGTCTGGTAAAGTATTTAAAACTGTTCCAGGGCTATCTGTTGGGGAAGGAAAGTCGGCTTCTAAACTTGCAGATTGGCTCATTATAAAATCAAATCGATAATCTAGTTATAAGTGTTATTCTCTGTCGAGGATAACAAATTAATCTCTGGTGCTATGATGCCACAGCTATAAAAACTAATCTAATCTAAATTTACTGATATGGAACTCAAATCTCTAATTCGCGATATCCCAGATTTTCCTCAGCCAGGAATTTTATTTCGAGATATTACAACTTTATTAAATAATCCTCAAGGATTGAGTCATACCATAGATAGTTTGGCGGAAAAATGTCAGGCTGCTAATTTTACTCCAGATTATATTGTGGGAATGGAATCGCGGGGATTTATTTTTGCCACTCCCCTAGCTTATAAGTTAAATGCAGGATTCGTACCAGTACGTAAACCGGGAAAGTTACCTGCGGCAGTACATTCAGTAACTTACGATTTGGAATATGGTCAAGACAGTTTAGAAATCCACCAAGACGCGATCGCACCCCAGTCTAAAGTCTTAATTGTAGACGATCTCTTAGCCACAGGAGGTACTGCGGGAGCGACCATTGAATTAGTCAAGCAAGTTGACGCTCAAATAATTGGTTGTGCTTTTATTATCGAACTGATGGCTTTGAGAGGTAGGGAAAAACTAACGGGAGTTCCAGTTATCAATCTAATTGAGTATTAAATTACTGTTGATATAGTATTTGTTCAAAACAAACTTGTCCTACTTCTACTAAAACTCCTTCAGCTTGTTCATCTTGGAGAGAGTTGTCAGTTAACTGCTTAAATTCTTCCAGTTTATATTGACTTTGAAACTTTTTCAGAGTACAGTCACAAAGTTTTTTGGCTTCTGCTTCGCTCAATCCTTTGTCTAAAGAAATTTGCACGCATTCTGTATTATATTGCCGAACAAATTCCGCGGGATATGCCACGTCGTTGGATTTGGATTTGGGTGAATTGTCTGCAAATACTCTACTTCCTGTCGCCATTAGACAGAAAAACAAAAGAGAAGAACACAAATATTTCATAGCGATCGCACCTTTAACTAAATTACTAATCTAGTCTACAGTTTGGACGGAGAGATTTGCTTCTAGCTGAATCAATTCATCTCTATGGGCGGAAATACTGACTAAATTGGGGCTATCTTGGCGAGTTACTACCCCCAAGATTATTTCTTCCCAACGTCCTGCTTTTTGCCAATAAAAGACACCAGCCAGAGGTGCTAGCACCACTAAAAGCCAAACTAAGTTATTCGCATTGGGAAATAAAAGAAACAAGACTAAAGCCAAGCAGGAAAAACCCACAAACGCCAAGAAAGTTAGTAATGTTGCCAGAAAAATACTAGGTTGAACGAATCCTTTGAAAGTAATTCGTTTCTGTTCTGGATCTACTGTGGTAAGTTGATAAGCCCTCGACTCAAAATAATCTTGTAACTTTTTCAATAAAACATCTTCTGATTCTGATGGCAGAAGTTGAATTTGTTTAGTGCGATCTTTGACTGAAGCGCGGATAAAGAAAAACAATCCAATCGCCATTAATAAGGTGAGAAAAAAGGTCGAAGATATAACTGGCAGATTCACTTGAAAAAAATTATTTAATAAATATGACAATATTCTTGACTATATCTCAATTCATGCTGCTTATTTCATTTATGGTCATTTCAGTTGAGACTATTCAGGAAGTCGGCAACGCTATTTTTCCATAAGACAGGATCGACAGTAACCAAGATTTGATGCCCCCCATCTTTAAAATTAACTAGTTGTTTTCTCGCGTCAATATTGTCATACAGTTTCTGTATCTCCGAATTATTAACCGTAGAGTCTAATTCTCCTTGTAAAATCAGAGTCGGACAATTAACTTTTCGCCCATAGTCTAGAGGATTGTGAGCAAAACCATTAAAACCATGCTGAATTCCGCCCCAGAAAACCATCAATTCACCTAAAGGAAAAGGAGGAATATTCGACCTCTTTAATCTGGTTTTAACAGCACTCAAAAGACTAGTAAAAGGAAGTTCTAAAATAATCCCGTCTGGTTGAATCTCTTGTAGGGCGATCGCTCTTAGGATAGCAGCAGTACCCATAGAAATACCATACAAAATCAGAGGCTTATCTGGTTGCAATGCTTTTAATTTTTTGACGACAGTGACTACATCTTGGCTCTCGATTACTCCCACCGTAGTTTTATGACCGCTAGAACCTCCAGCCCCTCGAAAATCAACTAAAACGCTATCATAGCCCAGGTGATGAAATGTTTTTGCGGGAGCAAGTAAACTGCTTTTACTAACCCCTTTACCGTGAAATAAAACTACCGTACCTTGGGAAATTGGTTTATGAGTTTCGATCGACCAAGTTTCAATCCATTGGTTGTTGTCAATTGTAATGCGATCGCCCCTGTAAGGTAAATTAAAATCTTGGGGTGTTTTTTTATTTTGGGGACGAGGATATCCTAATGCTATTTGTTCTTTTTCTCGATAGTTAGTTAAAGCATAAGCTCCTAAATAACCTGAAATATTTAGCCCGATAATAGTTGCGATCGCAGCCAGAAAAATATAATTTAATTTACTTTTAACTAAAAACAAGAAACTTAAGAACCCTAATTAGTAATATTTAGATGCTATTGACGATCGCTCGTTAATTACTAATCGAGTATATCCCATTCAATTCCAGAAAAACGATTTAAACAAATATATGACAATCCTAAATTACTTCTGTCCTATTTAATTCTGCTATCAATCTCAATCGGCTCTATTTCTTACTATATTTCCCAACGTAATTTGATTTTGTCGTAAATTATACTTACGTACCTTAAGATCTATTCCACGAATATAACCTTGTTTTTAACTCTTTTATGCTTAAAAACGAGAATATACGGCAATTTCAGATCTTGTTAGCCGAGACTAAACTAATTGTTTCCGATCTATCTCGAACAAGGTTTGATTATCTTTTCCATAAAAGCAAATTGCGCTCGTTATATGACATTTAGTTTGCTATACTTACTTCATAGTTTATAATCTTAATTTTTTTTTTACTATATGAATTCAGTAGTTCAAATAATTGAACCAGAAGGCATTTTAGATGGAACTAAAACTGATGACTTTCAACATCAGATTAATCAAAGTATAGATAGTGGCGTACACACTATTCTAGTTGATTTTAGTAATGTTACCTTTATGGATAGCTCTGGCTTAGGAGCTTTAGTTAAAGCCTTTAAATCTCTTAAGGTTGCCGAAGTTGATTTCTTTCTTTGTTCGATTAACGATCAGATCAAAATGCTGTTTGAATTAACTAGCATGGACGAATACTTTGCGATTTTGAGCGATCGCCAAGAGTTCGAGCAGCAGTTGCATAAGAGTTAATGCTTGTAGCCGAACAATCTCGATCTTCAATAGAGAAAAAGCAGTAGATAACCTAACTTATCCACTGTTTTTTTTATTTAATAGTCATTTTCTGATAAGAAACTTAAGTAAAAAATACTGTTTTTAATTCCCCATTCTCCATTCCCTATTCCCTCTTATAGTAGTGAAGGAGCGCAAGCAAAAATTAAACATGAAAATTGGTATTGTCGGTTTAGGATTAATTGGTGGTTCGTTGGGCTTAGATTGGCGATCGCAAGGACACTATATTATCGGTATATCTCGCCAAGAAAATACTTGTAGAATTGCTTTGTCAAAAGGTATTGCCGATCGGGCTGGTGTGGATTTTGCTTTATTAGCAGATGCGGAAATTGTAGTTATCTGTACGCCAATTGGCGCGATCGCATCTACCCTGAAAGTAATTCTTCCCCATCTTAATCCCGAAGCTATAGTGACCGATGTAGGTTCGGTTAAATATCCCATTGTTCAATCTTGCAATCCATTGTGGCAAAATTTTATCGGCGGACATCCCATGGCGGGTACTAGTGAAAGTGGTGTAGAAGCTGCCTTATCTGATTTATTTGCCGATGCGGCTTATGTTTTTACCCCTACAGAACAAAACAAACCCGAAGACGTAGAAAAATTAAAATCTCTCACCTTAGAATTGAATGCCATACCCTATGTTTGCGATGCCAAGGTTCACGATCGCGCGGTGAGTTTGATTTCTCATTTACCTGTCATGGTTAGTGCTAGTTTGATTCAAAATTGTTTGCAAGCAGATCCAGATACTCTAAAACTGGCGCAAATTTTGGCTAGTTCTGGTTTTCGCGATACTAGTCGGGTTGGTGGTGGCAATCCCGAATTAGGCGTAATGATGGCAAAATACAATCGAGAAGAATTATTGCGCTCGCTCTATGGCTATCGAGATTGTTTGGATCGAACCATTGAACTAATCGAAATTGAAAAATGGCAAGAATTGGAAGCAGTTTTACACGGCAATGGTCAAGCTAGACCGAAGTTTTTGAATTAATTTTAATCAATTAATCTTAATATTATTTTAAACAACCTTCTCTAAGGCTTATCATTCTTATAAAACAATTATATTTTGTTTTTCATAGAGTAAATACTATAATCTAATCTAAATAGATATAAATAAATCGGTAACACCCAAAACATAGTAATAAATCTATGAATGAGTTTTTTAATCAAAGCATCTGGCTAGTGCCTGTATATGCCCTGGCAGGTGCATTATTGGCTATTCCTTGGTCGCCTGGAATTATTCGCAATACGGGGCCGAGACCATCAGGCTATATTAATATCTTAATGACTTTGATGGCATTAATTCACAGTATTTTTGCTCTACTGGAGACTTGGCAACAACCCATTCAATACTTATCTTTTCCTTGGCTTCAAGCTGCGGGTTTGGATATTTCTTTAGATATTGAAATTTCTACAATTAACCTCGCTGCCCTGGTAGTGATTACAGGCTTGAATCTTTTGGCTCAAGTTTATGCCGTCGGCTATATGGAAATGGACTGGGGTTGGGCGCGATTTTTTTCTATGCTGGCTTTATTTGAAGCAGGAATGTCCGCCTTAGTTTTATGTAACTCTCTCTTCTTTAGCTATGTGGTGTTAGAGATTCTGACATTAGGTACTTATTTATTAATCGGTTTGTGGTTTAACCAATCTTTAGTAGTTACAGTAGCGCGAGATGCTTTCCTCACCAAAAGGGTAGGAGATTTAATCCTACTTATGGGAGTGGTCGCTTTATTACCTTTGGCTGGAACTTGGAACTATACAGAACTGGCTATTTGGGCGCAAACTACAGACATCGACCCCAATGTAGCAACATTGCTTTGCTTGGCGTTAATTGCAGGTCCTTTAGCGAAATGCGCTCAATTTCCCCTACATCTCTGGCTAGATGAGGCGATGGAAGGCCCAATGCCTGGAACAATTTTAAGAAATACGATTGTGGTTTCTACTGGCGCTTGGGTGCTGATCAAGTTACAACCAGTTTTGGCACTATCTTCTACTGCTTCTAGCTTTATGATAGCTGTGGGGGCAACTACTGCCATTGGTGCGGGATTAATTGCTATCGCCCAGATAGATATTAAACGCTCTTTATCCTATTCTGTCAGTGCTTATATGGGTCTGGTATTTATTGCCGTAGGTACGCAACAAGATATTACGGCTTTAAAACTACTATTTACTTATGCGATCGCCATGTCTTTACTAGTAATGAGTATTGGTGGGGTGGTATTAAATACGATTACCCAAGATTTAACCCAATATGGCGGTTTGTGGTCGCGTCGTCCCATATCTGGCATCGGTTTTCTCGTTGGTGGTGCTGCTTTAGTAGCATTTCCTCCCTTTGGCTGTTTTTGGACGCTAACGGAAATGGCACAACATCTCTGGGAAAGTCATCCTTGGCTAGTGGGAGTCATGGTAGTAGTTAACGGCTTAACTGCTTTTAGCTTAACCCGCGAATTCTGCTCGGTTTTTGGGGGAAAAACCAAACAAATGACCGTGCGCTCGCCCGAAGGATTGTGGAGTTTGGTGTTGCCGATGACTGTAGGAATAGGATTGGCTTTACACGCACCAATCATGCTCTATCGCTGGGGTTTGCTGCCTAAGTTTGCCGATTTAGATTTAACTGTTGCTGGTGCTTTGACTGCAACTACTGTTTTGGGTGTAGGTGCTGCTAGTTTTATTTACCTTAATGACAATATTACTAAACCCATTCAGCTAAAACCCAAGGCAGTACAAGACTTTTTTACTTACGATCTGTACACCGAGAAATTTTATCGCGTCACTATTGTATTTGTAGTGGGCTTAATTTCTAAATTAGTTTATTGGTGCGATCGCTTTTTAGTAGATGGTGCGATCAATTTTCTGGGCTTGGCAACTTTATTTAGTGGTGAAAGTTTGAAATACAACACCTCTGGTCAAACCCAGTCTTATGTAATTTCGATCCTTCTAGGACTCACCTTATTTATTGCCATAGTTTGCTATCCCCTAATTACACAAATATCTTTTTGAACTGACTTTGTTCGTAGTTGTTAGTTGTTAGTTGTTAGTAGATCGTTTTTATTTGCTCAATACTTCAAATAACAAAATGTTTAATATAAAGGAAAAATGCTTAGTTTCTTACTCTTATTGCCCGTAATTGGGGCTGGTATCATTGGTTTCTCTCCAGGAAAAAAAAATGCAGTTAAATTACGCAATCTGGCGACAGTATTTGCAGTTTTAACTTTTGTCTGGACTATATATTTATTGACTCAATTCGATCTTGCTAATACTGGCTGGCAATTCAGCGAGTATTTACCCTGGATCGAACCGATTGGCTTGAATTACAGTTTGGCGGTAGATGGCTTGTCTCTACCGTTGTTAGTCCTCAATGCTTTTCTCACCATCATTGCTATTTATAGCATTGGTAAAGATGTCGAAAGACCTAGGCTGTATTATTCCTTGTTGCTTTTAATTAATGCAGGAATCACGGGAGCATTAACCGCCCAGAACTTATTACTATTCGTCATATTCTACGAAATAGAATTAATTCCTTTTTATCTAGCGATCGCAATTTGGGGAGGAGAAAAACGAGGCTATGCAGCAACCAAGTTTCTTCTTTACACTGCGGTATCGGGATTACTAATTCTGGCAGCATTCTTAGGTATTGGCTTTTTAAATGGGGTTAGTAGTTTTGACTACGACACTATTTCTACTCAAGGTTTATCTTTAACCACCCAATTGATTTTGCTCACGGTATTATTAATTGGTTTTGGAATTAAAATCCCTCTAGTTCCCCTCCATACTTGGCTACCCGATGCCTACACCGAAGCTTCCCCCGCCATTACGATTCTATTAGGTGGTATCTTAGCCAAGCTGGGGACTTATGGTTTAATTCGCTTCGCCCTACAATTATTTCCCGATGCTTGGTCGATTGTTGCTCCAGGTTTGGCAATTATTGGTACGGTTTCCGTTATGTATGGGGCGTTAAATGCGATCGCCCAAAGGGATATTAAGCGGATGGTAGCTTACAGTTCCATCGGACATATGGGCTATATCTTAGTTGCTGCTGCTGCTGGGACGAAGCTGAGTATTTTAGGTGCAGTAGCCCAGATGATCGGACACGGTTTAATTTTGGCTTTGCTATTCCACTTAGTAGGTATTGTGGAGAGAAAAGTTGGCACTCGCGATCTAGATGTTCTCAATGGTTTAATGAACCCCATACGAGGCTTACCCCTCACTAGTGCCTTATTAATTATGGCGGGAATGGCTAGCGCGGGTATTCCTGGCTTAGTTGGTTTTGTCGCAGAATTTATTATCTTCCAGGGTAGTTTTAGCACTTTTCCCATTCCTACACTATTGTGCATTGTTGCTTCTGGCTTGACGGCGGTTTATTTTGTTATTCTGCTCAACCGCACCTGTTTCGGCAAATTAGACAACAGTTCGGCATATTACCCTACTGTATCTCGTTCGGAAAGCATTCCTGCTTTTGTCTTAACGGCAATTATTCTTTTCCTCGGCATTCAACCCAACTGGTTATTACGTTGGACAGAACCTACAACCAATTTACTAGCAGTAAACGTCAATCAAATCGAACAGATAGCAATGGACAGGGAACAATTGACAATTAAATCAAACAATTAAGTAGTACTAATAAATAACTTCCGTGTCTCTGGAATAAATTAAATCTCATAACGTTTCTACCAATCGTCAATTATCTATCAACTATCAACAATGACTGCCACTCCAATTAAACCAACCAAACTACCTCCTTCCAATCATGAATTCGCCGATGTAATTCATCGTCTAGAAGCAGGGGGTTCGATGTTACCCGATACGCCAGAAAATCTAATGCAGATTATTGGTATCTACAAAGCCTATGCTGTTCCTATGGATTTCTACTGGCGCGACTTACTCTATATCGCCGAGAGAGTATTTTTAAATCCGCTTCCCTTTTTTAAATATTTTTTACCTAAATCTTATTTAGATTTACCTAATCACTATGCAGATGAAAACGCCGATCTTCAAGTTTGGCGGGGCAAAGCTTCAACACATCCAGACTTGTTCGAATTTATAGAAAAGGGCAATACCCGCAAAATGTCCAAGTTATTTCATCACTTGTGGCACGATCGCATTAATATGGAATTTGCCGAAGCTTGTATGCGAGCGATGCTATGGCACGGTAGGGATATGGGCTGGGGTAAGTTTGATGCCTATCTCGATACGGAAGAATACAAACAAAACGCAGATAAGGCAATTAAAGCTTATTTTAAAAATAATCCTGTGATGTTGGGATTGTATAAGCTATTTCCCGATATGTTTCTCGAACAGGTGCGACAGCTATCTTACTATTCCAACTTGGGCTTATTTTGGGAAGTAATGGCACCGGTATTTTTTGAAATGTCTGATATCTATGATGAGGGCGGATTTAAAGGTGTTCCTGATGCGATGGACTTTTTAGTTAACGGTATCTTTGCGGTAGCGGGTAGACCGATTTACCATCATGTTTATATTGGGGATGAATGCTACGAAATTATTCCCAAATCGAAGGGTTTTACTTGGCTGTATGAAGCAGCATTACCCTATGTAGAAGCAGTTTTTTATCGTACTGCCCCTTTTAGAGGTACAAAATCTTATAATGCCCAAGCCAAACAAGTCCCCGACGATCAAAAAGATTTTCATTACGGTATTTTATACGCCGATGTTTTCCCCGTTGGCACTGCGGGTATTCCTCCCACATTATTAATGGATGATATGTATCATTTCCTTCCCGATTATCTCCAAGAATATTATCAAAAATACTGTCGCGGAAAAGATGATGTATTAATTCAATTGGGTATTACCTTTCAGCGATCTATGTACAACGTTACCTCTGCGGTAATTCAAGCTTTACGTCAGGCTTTGTTATATCCCATAGACGATCCCAATCCCCAACATTTGCAGAAAAACCGCGAGTTTTTTGAATCTCAACTAAATCGCTTTTTGCGTGCTGAAGCTCGTTTGAGCGATATTCAGTCTCAGGATTATCGTTAGGTTGGGTGATGGATAAATAGGCATTGGGCAAAGAACAATTGACAATTAATTAATCATGAACTATCAAAATGATTCGTTGGAAGTAATGGCAATTGCAGGAATGGCTTTTTTCTTTTCTTTATTTCTAACTCTGTTTACTTGGTTATGAAATATAGTCGTTTTAGTTAATTTTTGTACCCTCTAAGTTATTGGTTCGTCCTAAAGGGTAGCGTTACGCATAAGGGATTAGGGATTGGGGGAAATTCAGATAAATTTAATTGAAACTTTGACATTCTCCTCCCAAACCATTAACGATCGCGCAGACATTGTGAGCCATCATTTCGCTATAATTATTTGCCGTTCCTAAGCCATCGGCAAACAGTTGTTCTGTTGCTAATTCAACCTGGGCTGCTTTAGCGACATTTTTCATCACGCGATCGCTGGTACTAGTTTCGACGAAGATAGTTGGGATCTCTAATTGTTCTATTTCTCCTGCTAGTTCTTTAAGTTGGGAAGCAGTAGCCGTAGTTTGGGAACTAACTCCTTGGAGAGTTTTATAGTCTTCTAGATGATAAGCTCGAACGAAATAATTAAATGAATCGTGATTGGTCACTAGGATTCTTCTTCCTTCAGGAATAGTGGCAATTTGTTCTTTAATCCAAGCATCTAGTTGCCAGAGTTGTTCGGTTAGATTGCTACTGTTTTGTAAGTATCTTTCTGCTTCTGAACTATTTAGCTGCAATAAAATCGGTTGAATAAGTTCGATCGCTGCAACTACATTTTCTACATTGTGCCAAACATGAGGATCTGGTTCTAATTCTTTTTTTTCTCCATGGTCTTCATGGTCTTCATGGTCTCCATGTTCTTCATGGTCTTCATGTTCTCCATGGTCTTCATGGTCTTCATGGTCTCCATGGTCGTGTTGGCTCAAAATTGGCTCGGTAACTACTTGTTCGTACACTGCTAGTTTGGGAACTTGAGTTTCGCTAGCTTCAATTAAGTTAATGATTTTTGGTTCTAGTTGATAGCCACCATATAAAATTAATTGAGCTTCCTCCATCGCTTTAAGTTGCGAAGGGGTAGGATTGTAGGCGTGGGGATCACGATCGCCATCTATCAAACAGGTTAGATCGATTGTATCTTCTGCCAAAGAGCGAATTAGATCGCACAGAACGCTGTGAGAGGCGACTATCTTAGGCTTATCGTCAGCACGAGCAATATTGTTGCTACTTTTGAGACTGCAACTATTCAAGAACCCTACAGAGCTTAAGATAGCCAGACTGAAAACACTTTTGACCCAAGACTTATTAAACATCTAACCTAAAATTACTTGCGAAGCGAATAAAAATGAAAATGATTCCAATTATTATAATGTAGAATGATAATGATTCCAATTATTATCTTCCCATGCTAGAAGTTCGCAATTTGAGTGTAAATTATCGTTATACTTCGGCATTAGAAGACGTTTCTTTTAACCTACAACCAGGACAAGTAGTAGGTTTGCTCGGCTCTAATGGTGCGGGAAAAAGCACTCTAATAAAATCTATTTTGAGTTTGGTAACTCCGACAAGGGGTACAATTACGTGGAAGAATAAGCCCGTCAAGCAGCAATTAAGCAAGATAGCTTATGTACCTCAGCGATCGCAAATCGATTGGGACTATCCCGTGACAGTGGAAAAAGTGGTCTTAATGGGTCGAATCAACTCTACAGGTTGGTTTAAAAGCTATAGTAAACATTGTCGCCTTTTAGTACGTCAAGCCTTAGAAAGAGTGGGAATGTGGCAATATCGCAAGTATCAAATTGGAGAACTTTCAGGAGGACAGCAACAGCGCGTTTTTTTAGCTAGAGCGATCGCCCAAGATGCTGAATTGTTTTTATTTGACGAACCTTTTAATAATGTAGATCGCCAAACAGAAACCATCATCTTCGATATTTTTGCCGAACTCAAAGCCCAACAAAAAACTTTGTTAGTTATCAGTCACGATCTGAGCGAAACTTTAGAAAACTACGACTACTTATTGTTATTGAATAAGAGGCTGATTGCTGCTGGTTCGATGGAAACAGTCTTAAGCAACGAAAACATTAATAAAGCTTACAATCGCAATTATTCTTTTAATATTAAAAATATAATTATTTCCTCTAGTGATAAAAATAAACAACAGCCTTCTACCCGTAGATAAATAGAATTAACTCTTTCCCCATCCCAACAAATGGATTTGTGCGGAAAATTTGTAGCTACTATGCTGACTTGGTTAACCGAACCTTTAGAATTTGAATTTATGCGCCAGGCGATCGCCATTGGCTTATCTTTAGGAATTCTCAGTGCGGTAGTCGGCAGTTATTTAATTTTGCAGCAAATGGGCATGATGAGTGGGGTAATTTCTCATGCGGTTTTACCAGGAATTTCCATCGCTTTCTTTCTAGAGATAAATATTGCCATTGGCGCATTTGTAGCGGGGGTATTGAGTGCTTTGGTAGTAATGGGCATTCAAACGCGATCGCGAATTAAAGTCGATGCAGCAATGGCTTTAACTCTGACGAGTTTTTTAGCTTTGGGAGTTATTTTAATTACTTCTCTCAAAACCGATCGCATTAATCTGGATGAAATTTTATTCGGCGATATTTTAGGAGTTACCAGTGCTGATGTTTGGCGCACGATAATTATTACCCTTGTTATTTTAGTTTTAACCAAGCTTTTTTATAAAGAACTAGAATTTTATACCTTCGATCCTTTAGGAGCAAAAGCCTGTGGCTTACCCGTCAACTTGCTTTATTTTGGTTTGGTATGTGCGATTTCCTTAACCATTGTTGCTAGTATGCAAACTGTCGGCGTGTTACTAGTGATGTCCCTTCTCGTCGGTCCTGCGATCGCTGCCTATTTATTGGTTAAAGAACTACATCAAATGATGTTCCTAGGCTCAATTATTGGAGCAATTTCTAGCATCACGGGAATGTATTGTAGCTACTATTTCGATCTTCCTTCTGGTGCTGCGATCGTGATGGTAATTTTGTTTTTTTTCTTATTAGCTTTATTCTTTAGTCCCAGTCAAGGAATTTTTACCACTCCTGAATTAAAATCAAGAATTTTGAGTTGGTTGAGGATAAGAAATAACTAGTCACTGTAATTAGAAAGTATTTATAGTCATTCTAATTAATTTCCTCACGATTAAATGGCTTTAACCTTTGGTTAGTTATTAGTTATTAGTTATTAGTTATTGTTATTGGGTCTAAGTACCCTCTCAAAATCTACTAATTAATTGAACTAACTACTAACTACTAACTACTCTTTTAATAATCAAAAATTATTCAAACTATTTAAAATCAGTCTGTATAGCTTTTTATTAGTTTTTAAATTGTATTTTAAAAGCAAAATAATCATACTCGATAATTTTGAAAACAGCAACGATCTCGATCGCACCAATTACAAGATCTTCAACATAAAATCTAGAAAACAACTTTGAAAACATATATCTCATGATGATTATATGTTTTTAATCGAGCTATAGAAACTTGAAAAGCTAAAAAACTTTGGATTATTGCGCCTAAAAATCGAAATTAAATGTATTAGGTAGCCAGAGTGTTTATGCTTTGTATTTCCATTTTTAAACCTATTTAAATAGCTTTTTAGCGATTACTTTTACTTACTTTTTTTTAAACCCAAATTATACGAAGTCATATAGTCTGAATTTAAAATGAAAAATATAGACCCTCAAAACTCAAGTACACAAAAAGCTATTTGCCAAAAAAATACTTACGATTTAGCTATCGTCGGATCGGGTATTTCTTGCACCTACACTTTGATTCACTACATTTCCTTAATCAAAAAAAATTTAGTCATACTCCTAAAGGTATACCCAATAACTTGATTAGAGTAGCCGTTTTAGATAAATCAGGAGAATTTTGGACTGGTATTCCCTATGGAAGTAGAACTGGCAAGCAATCTCTAATTATTACTGCCCTCAAAGAATTTTTACCTCCAATGGAAAGACAATCTTTTATCACTTGGTTAACCAATAATTACGATGTTGTATTACACTCTCTACAATCTCGCCCTGGAATATTCGATCGACAATGGCTGAAATCTTACGAAGCGGTAATGGTTGCAGGTCATTGGGACGAATTATTTTTGCCCCGCTATATTTTTGGTTGGTATTTAAAAGAGCAAATAGAAACGTTACTAACAGAAGGTAAAAATCAAGAATATTTAGAATGCGATCTCTTTGAGGGAGAAGTATTGAATGTACAAAAACTAGCAGATAAACAATATCAAGTTGACTTGGCAAATTCTCAAGAAGATCTATCTTTGGTAGCTGAGAAAATAGTTTTAGCTATTGGTAGCCCTCCAAATAAAGCTTCTTTCCTCAGTAACTTTGCTCAGAGTGAAGCAGATCGAGATATCTGTGCGATTGCCAATATGTATGAACCTTCCCAAAGTAGCAACATTGAGACAGTTATCAAATTTCTCGAACAATCTGATACTCCTGAAGACAATAAAGTCTTAATTATCGGTTCAAATGCTAGTGCTTTAGAAACTCTTTACAGTCTCAATAACATTTCTGAAGCCAAGAATTTAATTAGCAAATTTATTGTTGTTTCCCCTAATGCCCAATTTCCCCATCGCATTTACAACAATCCTAACTCTACTTCTTTTGTGGCTAAAAATCTCAAAGCTTTGATCGAACAAGAAAAATTTACTGCCAAAGAGATCTTTGAAGCATTCAAACTAGACATTAAAAATGTTCTAGCCCAAGGGGAAACCATTGATGGTACTTATCGCCTTATTTCCCAAGAAATAATTACCGCTCTTAATATGCTCGATTTTGAAGAGCAAAAAATGTTTATCATTAGGTATGGAGTGAAAATCGGCAAATATCAAAGACGTGCGGGGCAAGATTATCTTAATGTAGTAGATAAGCTACTAGCTAAAGGCAGACTTGATTTCATTAAAGGCAAGTTTATTCGTACTATAAAAAGTAAAAGAGGATTTGAATTTATTAATTCCGATAGCCAAGAACTAGAAGTTTATAACGAAACCATCAAAGTAGTGATTAACTGTGCTGGTTTTCAAGATCTAACTAAATCTACTTCTACTCTGATTCAAAACTTGGTTAGCAATGGGGTATGTACTCCCAATGAATCTAAAATTGGTTTTGAAATGACTGGAGATTTTGAAGCCAACGAGAATTTTTATTTAATGGGACCTTTAGTTGCAGGTAATATTAATGATAAGTTGAAAATATGGCACGCTGAAAGTTGCGGTCGTATTTTTAATCTTTCTCAAAAATTAGCTGAGGTTTTGATTTAAACTTTTTTCAAGCATTAGGTATTTAAGTTAGGACGTTATTTACTCCTGTTTACCTACTACCTACGAGCTAATAACTTAACTTATCCTAATATAATCTTGTACGGCTATAAATACCTAACCTCGGAATTTTAGCATTGTTAGTCGTTTCATTTCTTTACTTTTAACTGACTTGAGTTCGCATTCAACAATAAAAACATAACGTGAGGAATATGTGATGAAACGCTCGATATCTAATAAACCACACTACCAATTATGAAAGTAGGAATCGTTAGAGAAGGCAAAATTAAGACTGATTCTAGAGTACCGTTAACACCAAAGCAATGCCGATACTTGCTAGATAAAGAGCGCGACTTACAAATATTTGTCCAGCCCAGTCCAGATCGCTGCTTTGCCGATTCCGAATATTTAGAGCAAGGTATTCCACTAGCAGAAAATCTTGAGATGTGCGATCTGCTGTTGGGAATTAAAGAAGTTCCGATTTCAATGCTGCTGCCGAATAAAACTTAC
>NZ_JBZNBU010000261.1:0-8548 GCF_058530065.1 Waterburya sp.
GAAGTAGCATTTTCTCCCCTATCGTCCAAACCTCTAGCTAAATCTGGAAAACCAAGATCCATTAAGGTAAATTGACTTTGATGGTAGTTAAAGCCAAAAGTAAAATATAGGTTATTGCGGGGAGATTCGATCGCCCTTTGTATCAGCGTAAAGTTATAATCGCGATTTTCACTCTCCAAATCTAGAGGGAGAAAAGGTTCGGCAATGATTTGATTGTCGCTGCGACTGTGGAGAAATTTAACCAAAGTTCCTCTCGCTCCGATGGGCGTAAGATATTCCAGTCTGTCTAAAGAGCGAGAACCTTCTGTTTGACCGTATGCTACTCGAAATGTATCGCCAAAACCCAAAAAATTGCGGTCTTCTAATTCTATTTTGCCTTTTAAAGTACCCGCACTGGTAGCTCCATTATTTTCTACCGCCAGAGTGACATCGAACCTGTCTGCCTCAGTAATAGTTAGTTTGAGATAGTTTTCTCCTGGATCGACTCCCTCAGATAGTTCGGCAGAAAGTTTTTCTATCAAAGGATTTAATTGCAACAGTTGTAGAGCTTCAAACAATCTTTCCCGATGTACGGGAGGCTTTGAGGCGATCGCAATTCGACTGCGTACGTATTCTGGATTGAGCTTGGTTAAACCTAAAATCCTAATTTCACTAATCCTACCCTCAATAATTTCGATCCTAACCGTGCGATCGCTCATGGTCTGGGGTGGAATATAAGCACCTGTGGTAAAGTAACCGCGATCAACAAATAGTTGTGTAACTGCTTCTTGAACTTCTAATAATTCGGCAAAAGTAATGGGGCGATATAAATAGGGCTTGAGAATTGCATCGATATCTACTTGGGGAATAACTCGATTGCCAATAATCTCAAACTTACTGACACTAATTGTTTCGGGAACATCTTTAGAACTTAAAGTGTGATTGGTTTTGGGTACGGGAGAATTAGATAAAGGATTACCAATTGCTTGACGATCTGCCAATAACAAATAGCCCAAGATAACTATTAAACTGAGATCGAGCGATTTAAAAAGAGAGAAAATTACAATTCTCTTCATATCCCAATATCTAAAAAACCAAAGCTTCTATACGGGCTGTTCGCGAACAGCCCGTACCGTTTTTACTTCTTAACACAATCCCGTATTGCTAGAAGGAGGAACATCTTGCCAGCGTCCATCTCCCACTGCTTTAACTGCTTCTTTGAGATCGACATCCCCAGTATAAATCGCCCTACCGACGATCGCGCCAGTTACCCCCACAGGCTCTAAACTCAATAAACTCAACAGATCCGTTAAAGAACTTACTCCCCCAGAAGCAATCACGGGAATAGTAATAGATTCAGCTAATTCTCGTAATGCTGACATATTTGGACCCGAAAGCGTACCGTCGCGATGAATATCCGTATAAATAATCGCTGCTGCTCCCGCTTGCACCATGCGACTGGCTAATTCTGTGGCTTCCACTTCAGAAGTTTCTAACCAACCCCTAGTCGCTACCTTGCCATTGCGAGCATCAATCCCCACTACAATGCGATCTGGAAATTCTTGACATAGTTCCCTGACTAACTCTGGCTTTTCTACAGCTACCGTACCCAAAATCGCTCTTTGTACCCCAGTTTCTAGCAGTCTTGCTACTCCAGAGCGATCGCGCAAACCGCCTCCTACCTGTACGGGAATATCAATGGCTTTGGCGATCGCTTCTATCACCGATAAATTGACCGATTTTCCTTCTTTTGCTCCATCTAGGTCTACTACATGGAGTCTGGTAGCTCCTTCCGATGCCCATTGACGGGCTACTTCTACAGGATTTTCGCTAAAAGTTGATGCTTGCTCGTAATCCCCTTGATATAGACGAACGCATTTACCATCTAGGAGATCGATTGCAGGAATGACTTCCATAAGAGTTATGTTTATTGATTTCTTTAATTTAATTATTTCTAAGCGCGAGCGTAAATTTTTTCTGCCCAAAGCTGCACTGACTCAGAGAATAAAGAGTGATAGTTTTGCAACTCAATATTATTCATGCCCATACGGCGGGCTTTGTCGAATAACCTTAGCAGAGTTCGCTCTGCTTCTCTAGCTGCTTTTTCTGTATCTGGGTCGATTTTGAGCAATGCTTCTAGTTCTTTTTTGACGGGAATTAAAGCTTCTTCATTCGTCCGACAAGCAGCATAGGGGCGTATGCTTTCTTCTTCTTCTAATAGTTGCCCTTCAGGAGGAATATAAGTGTGGGTGCGGGCATCGTAGGCTAAAACTTTTCCTGTTTCGATGTTGTAGATCCAGGCATAGATTTTTAGTCTTCCTTGATGAATTCGAGATCTGACTATGGGATAGGTTTTAAGGTTATCTATTTGAATTAAGACATTTTCCGCTACCAAAACTTCCATTAAATCGTCGCCTTCATAGTGGGGATAGGTTTCTTGCACCATCCGACGGGTAGATTCTGCGTGTTTGAGCCAATCGTAAACCAAAGGCATATCTTTTTGTAGCTTATTGAGCTTTAATAGCCCTTTCATCGCACCGCAGTTGGAATGCCCGCAAACTACCACTTGTTCGATATCCAGACCATTAATGGCATACTCAATAGTTCCACCCTCACCCCCATTGGCTGCACCGTAGGGAGGAATAATATTACCTGCATTACGAATGACAAATAATTCTCCCACGTCTGTATCGGTGATCAAGTTAGGAGCAACTCTAGAGTCAGAACAGGTAATGAATAATACCCTAGGCTTTTGACCGTGAGAAAGTTGTTCTAAAAGCTCTTGGTGAGTACTAACATATTTTTCCTTAAACTTATCTAGACCGCGAATTAACTTTTTCACTCTCTTTCTAATTTCAATTTACAATCATCGCCTCTATTATCTGACAAAAAACGTAAATATTAAGCAGAACTTAAATTTTTTTCGCGAGATTTAAGTTTACTATCGATTATCTGAGTCATTAAAAATACTCATCGCGAACTTAGCAATGGGGTTTAACAGAATCTGCTAGGGGTAAATTATTATTTTTAATACTTGCATCAATTGAACTTAACTGACATAAAAAGATAAAAGTGTATTTTTACTGTCAAAGCTTTTTCTCAAACACTATTATGATAGAAAGTTATTTTGTTACCCTACTGAGTTTGGACAAAAAATCATGAACAAATTAGTCCGTTCGTTATTGTTACGCTCGCCCAAAGTTTACGATTTAATTCACAATCTCAAAAACAAACATTTTATTAATTTTTATTTAGGAAAAGTACACGAACCCGATTTCAAGGCATTTGAATTAATCTGCCAAGATCGTCCCCAGCTATTCCTCGATATTGGTGCGAATGTCGGAATGTCAGCACTATCATTTTTCACCCTCAAGTCTAACGCCAAAGTTATCTCTTTTGAACCCAATCCCATTAATTATCCTTATTTAGATAAATTAAAAACTAGATTTAGTGATTTTCAATATTTTCCTGTGGGTATTGGAGATAAAGAAGCTGCTTTAGATTTTTACTATCCTATTTATAATGGCAAAGTGATGACGGCTTTAGGTTCTTGCGATCGCGCCAAAGCGGGAAGCTGGCTTAATAATGATACAGTTTACTTTTTTGATGAAAATAAATTAGAAATAACTAAAATAGGTGTTGAAATTAAAACTCTTGACAGTTTTAATCTAGAACCAGAATTTATCAAAATAGATGTAGAAGGATTTGAATATGAAGTATTATTAGGAGGACAAAATACTATTAATACCCATCGTCCTATTTTATTAATTGAAGGTATTGCCCCAGGCGATCGCGTTCACCAATTATTACAAGAATGGAATTACGATATTTATAAATTTATCGATGGTAAATTTTATCTAGATGATTTTGATTGTGCTAACAATTTTGTCGTTCCTCAAGAAAAAACAGATTTAATCGAACCACATATAGGCAAAGATCGCACTCCAGTTTTGGAAACTATTAGTTAAACAAGATTAAAAAGTGAGTAAAGTATCCCCAGTCAATCGCAAGATAAATTATGTTTAAAACAAAAGTGCCAACATATTACTTGAATTAACTTTAAATAAAGTATAGTTTAAGCAGAAAAACTGTTGTGTTACAAAAAAATACAAGCGATAATCGTCGATATAGTTTTACTTTTGTCGCATAAACAACACAACAGTAGTAGATTTATCATTTGATTCTTTTGATAATCCAACTAATATCTTAAATTCAGCAAGAATTCGCAAAGCTTGATATTGATTTGACCCCAGAGGGGCAAGGCAGAATATTAGTAGCTCAAGCTATACCTGGCAAAAGTCCAATCGAATTGTTAACTGATGCTATTATCTATACAGTCGTAGTAGGTAGTGGGTAGTGGGTAGTAGCACTACCCCTGTCAAGGTTAACTTTTGTACTATCTAGAACTTATCGGGGATTCAGAATGCGATCGCAATCGATGGCATCCTAAAAGAAATAAGATAATTGCAGATAACTCCTAACTCACGTTTAGTTAGTTGGTAAAGGAAATCTTGCCCCTGCTAAATAATCGGCAAAATATTGCTGAAAATATTTCCAAGAAGTAATGTTTTCTGCTTCTAGTTTTTGGGCAGGAGCATCTTTATATAAGGGAACGCGATCGTTAATTTCTGCTTGCAGCCACTTGGGTAGTTCGTTAAAACCATTTATCTTACAACCATGGGCACTATAGATTAGTTGTCCAGGCTTATTACCCATTTTCATCCAAGGTAGCCAAGGACCAATCCGATCCCAACTTAAAATTACTTGAGACACTTCGGAAATATTGCGATCGTGGAGTTCTGCGGTAGGAACAGTTAGCTTAAATAATTCTGTAGCTTGATAAGTAGCTTGAGGACTATACTCAATAAATCTAGCATCTCCTGCTAAAGGATTAGGATAGTCACTAAATAGATCGAAGACAAAAGTTGTAGTCTCGCCATTAACTTGAGCGGGGAAATTGCCTTTAAACAAACCTTGAACTTGGTGATTGGCAACATGAACTACAGGCAAAGTTTCATTTGTCCAAGGATTATGCCACTGATGAACTACTTGTTCAGTATGAGGATCGAGATAATAGGTTAATTCACGAGATGTGAAATCCCAACTATTATCGCCCTTTGGCAGACAGCGACTAACACTAACACCCACAATTTTAAACAAGTGTTTTTTCTTTTCATTAGGGACAAAAGCGTAAACAGAACCAGCCCATAACAGAAAAGTTGATTTGGAAGCCAGAGAGTTACGAGTTTTAACCCAACAGGAAACATCTAAATCCTCTGTGGTAATAATTTTCTCGATTGAATTAACCATAGGCTTAATTATTAGGTTTTGAGTTTGAGATGCCTAATTTTAATTAAATTTGCTTTAAGGTAGCAATTTTGCGATTAAATAAACAATTTGTAAGATTTAAAATTCAAAAACGCCTTTGAAAAAAATTGACATTTAATTCTTTAAGTCTGATTTTAGTTTATTTAGACACAAAAAAAGCCACAAGCCATGTAAGTTAATGCTTGCAGCCCTTTATTAATTATTTAAAATTGACAAATAAAGTTTTAATCTAGATCAATCCTAAATTTTCCTGGAGTTATATGTTACATTTCTTCAGTTTTGAGAATATTGCTGGGAGAGGGGGCAAATAGAATGTATATACTTTTGGGAACAAGCTCTATAGTCCTTAGAATCAATCTGGCGATGATTTTGAATTAAAAATAAGGACAAACTTGCATTTAAAACTGCTTGTACATTCCATTGAGAATTAGAGATTAAGTAATCTTGCATACATTGGTAGATTTTTTCATCTATCTCGACACTTAGGGTTACATTCTTTGGTTGGGACTTCATATATTGACTGATGATAGGCTCGTTTAGACTCGATAAATAAACTCTATCAGCTTTATTTATAATTGGAGTTTTGATATTTGTATCGGTTGGTATTGGGGAAAAAATATTTTTACCAGTTAGTTTGAACCCAGTATTATTACGGATAATCTACGATTTTTTTAGTTTTAATTTCCGAGCAACTATACATTGCTGTGGATAACTGCTTAATATCTGGGGAAAATTAGAGGAATATTATTATCAAAGAGTTGTTCAGCATACATAAGCAAGATTTATAATGTAATCTAAAATACTTTAATCTTTACTAGATCGCCTTTTTTTTTGAAGTTTAATCAACGGCGATCGCCATACTAAGAGATTATCCTGGCGTATGCCAGAAGTCTATTCAAGAAGCCATCAATCTAGAAGATTACAAACGCACATTTTCTAAACTACTACGGGGATTAAAACTACTAGCTTGACGCAGCTTTTCGTATAGTTCTCGCTCTTTCCTGGTTAAGTTTTTCGAGGTAACAATTTTGAGCTTGACTATCTGATCTCCGCGATCGCCCTGGGGAGTTTTCCAACCTTTATTTTTTAACCTTAGAGACTGTCCCGAACTCACTCCTGCTGGGACTTTCATGGTTACGCTACCGTCGGGAGTAGGCACTTTTATCTCTGTTCCCAATACTGCTTCGACTGGGGAAATCGGTACTTCGCAGGTAATATTATTTCCTTTTAACTTAAATACGGGATGGGGTTTCAAGCTGACTTTTAAATATAAATCTCCCCGTTGTTGATTGTAGGGGTTAGTTTGTCCTTTACCTTTGAGACGGATTTTAGTTCCAGGTTTTGCCCCTGGAGGAATTCGTACTTTAATAGTTTCTCCGTTTAATTGCAGGCGTTGTTCGCTGCCATGAAAGGCTTGGGAAAAAGAGAGAGTAATTGCTGCTTCAATATCTGAGTCTGGCATATTAGGAAATCCACCACCAAAAGCAGATTCAAAACCGCCAAATCCTTCAGGGCGACTGGTATTGTAAGAATAGGTACGAGTACGAGTGCCATTACCCATACCACCAGACATACCGCCAAATCGTCCTAATAGTTCGTTAATAAAGTCTTCAAAACCAGCGTATTGAGAAAAATCTGCCCCCATACCAGCCCCAGGAGGAGTTCCCGTCGCAGCTTGCTGCCAATATTGACCGTATTGGTCGTATTTAGCTCTTTTTTCTGGGTCTGAGAGTACTTCTTGAGCTTCGTTAACTTCTTTAAACCGCTGTTCGGCTTCTTTGTCTCCTTGATTGAGATCGGGATGATATTTTCGGGCTAATTTGCGGTAAGCCCGTTTTATTTCATCAGGAGATGCGCTTTTACTAACTCCTAAAATTTTGTAATAGTCTTTAAAATCCGTTGCTGGCACTGTAGCATTCACCTCCTGTTAAGTAATAAGTTAGAGGCGAACAGTCGTTCGCCCTTACAAAATATGTTTTTTTTGCCAAGTTTTAATTAACTAAGATTGACTTTGACTACTTTATTTTTTTCTACTTCTGCTTTGGGTAAAGTTAAGTGCAAAATACCGTCTTTATATTTCGCATTTACTTCAGTATTTTTGACCCTTGCAGGTAAAGGAATTACTCGACGAAAACTACCATACCTAAATTCACTTCTAGTCATACCGTCGGTTTCAGTAGTAGTTTCAGACTTGCGATCGCCACTAATAGCAATAGATTCTGCTGCTACTTGAAGATCGATATCCTTTGCATCCATACCAGGAATTTCTAGCTTGAGAATCACTGCTTCTGGGGTTTCCGACATTTCCGCAGCTGGGACAAAACCCCAACCCATAACTTCAAAATCCCTAGGAATAAGGCGATCGAATAAGCTATTCATTTCCCTTTGTAAAGTGTCAATTTCGGCAAAGGGTTTCCAACGAATTAAAGACATGGTTCATACCTCCAAAACTTGGTAAGTCGCAATTTAAGGCGATTGATAATTAAACCGTGAGTCATCTGGTATGTTCTTCACTCACACCAGTAATTATAAAATCAATCTTGAGAAACCAGGTTCGGTTTTATGTCCCCAACAGGTAGGGATTTTGCTATTTCCTACACCCGAGCGTTACCATTGTGGTAGATTGTCAGTAATTTAAACTACATGGCTATGCACTGGCAGAAAGAAAGGTATGGGTAAATTCAAGAAAGTGCGAAATCAATGCTTGTAACATCCAGCAAGAATACATCATACCTGCGGACACAAAGCGTCCTACTTTTGCTAGTCAATCCAAGGCTTTAACAAAAGCGAGAAAAGATTTTGAAGAATTAGGGAGCGTCCACGTTTACGTCTTACAGGAAACATTAAAGCGATTAGAAAATGCTTTTGTTGCCATGTGGGACAGAGGACACGGTTTCCCAAGATTCAAGTCTACTCGTCGGATGAGGTGTTTTAACTTCAAACAGATGGGAGTTAAGCCCATTAAAAAAGGTGCAGTTAAGTTACCTAAAATTGGTTGGGTTAAGATGCACCAATCGAGAGATATTCCAGAAGGATTTGAACTAAAACAGGTTAGAGTCGTTAGACGAGCTTCAGGCTGGTATGCAATGTTGGTTCTCAAGTT
Source organism: Waterburya sp. (assembly GCF_058530065.1). NCBI lineage: Bacteria > Bacillati > Cyanobacteriota > Cyanophyceae > Pleurocapsales > Pleurocapsaceae > Waterburya > Waterburya sp. The sequence goes on from NZ_JBZNBU010000261.1 coordinate 8,411, forward strand.
AGATGTATCTGTTCCGAGTGTTTTGCCTCATGGCGAACCACTAGGCATAGATCTAGGGCTAGAGAAATTTTTAGCTACGAGTACAGGCAAATTGATTGCTAGACCAAAATTCTTTGTTCCTCTCCAAAGCAAGCTGAA
>NZ_JBZNBU010000262.1:0-12497 GCF_058530065.1 Waterburya sp.
AAAGAACTCACCGCACTGTTGAGATCGAATTCATCGTTAGGATTAGATTTAAACTCTGCCAAGTGCAAAACTAGGTTAGTTTGGTATAGTTCCAAACGGCTTTGTATTTGGGGTTGAGAAAAACTATCATTCAAAGAAAAAGCAATGCGAGCGATCGCAAATACAGTCAATAAAGCTAAAATAGCTCGTTTCCAGGTCATTAGGATTAAGTTTTATAACTATTTGTTTCGGTATTAAGATGATTTTTATACTTTATCATCAGCAGTAAATTCCATGATGCACGGCTTTATTCCTCCCCAACGTTATTTTCCCTATCTCTCCTGGAAAGAAATAGCCGATCTGCCCGATAAGGAAAATACAGTTATTATTCAACCTATTGGTGCGATCGAACAACACGGTCATCATCTACCCATTGCCGTCGATTCTGCGATTAGTCTGGGAGTTTTGGGGAAAGCCCTAGAAAAATTGGACGAGAATATACCCGCCTATGCCCTACCTTGTCTTTATTATGGCAAGTCGAACGAACACGATGGCTTTCCTGGCACAATCAGCCTCAGTGCTAATACTCTGCTATCGGTAATTAAAGAAATGGCAGAGAGTATCTATCGCGCTGGTTTTCGCAAACTAGTATTGATGAACTCTCATGGAGGACAACCGCAGATTATGGAAATAGCTGCCAGAGATCTCCATCAAGAACATCCAAATTTAGCAGTATTCCCCTTCTTTACTTGGCGCGTACCCAATACAGTAGGAGAAATGCTAACTCCTCAAGAAAGAGAATATGGCATTCATGCAGGAGATGCCGAAACGAGTATTATGCTTTCTTTATTGCCCGACTGGGTAAACATGGAATTAGCAGTTAAAGAATATCCCCAAGGCTTACCAGAAGATAGTTTGCTGGATATGGAAGGGAAATTACCCTTTGCTTGGTTGACTAGAGAATTAAGTAAGACAGGAGTTATGGGAGATGCTACGGTTGCTTCTAAAGAAAAAGGCGATCGCATCCTGCAATCCGTTGCAGATGGTTGGGTTGAGGTAATTCAAGATGTTTATCAATTTCAACAACCCGTTTTATAATCCATAACTGTCCTAACTGTTTTATGACTATCTCTTAAGTGGAACATCCCCTGTCTTAAAACGTCTTTTAGTCTAATACAATTAGCTTAATATACTTATTCTTTAATCTTGAGCTAATTTTATTTTTAAGCCACAGGCTAATTTAGCTTGTAAATATGATGGCAATACTCAATTTTTCAGCTTTACGAACTATTAATTCTTTGCAGCTAAAAACTATTAAAACTTTAATTTTAAGCTTGGTAATATTGTCAATTTATCCTCAGATAAGTTTGGCAGAAGGAGATACTACGATTGAAGGTCTGTCAGGTGGTTCAGTTGATAGCCAGGGATGTGGTTTTATCGCAACTAGCCCCAATTATCAAATGAATTTATCACAAAGAGTTGATTATATGAGATTAACCGTTCAATCTGATGGAGGTCAGCCAACCTTATTAGTATTAGGTCCCAATCCTGGGGATAGTTTTTGTGTTTTAGGAGATGAAATATCGGGGTTACAACCAGAGATTTCTGGAGTCTGGGAAGCAGGAAATTATGATGTTTATGTGGGCGATCGCTCTGGTCGCCAACATCAATTTGTGCTTGATATTTCTACCGATAATTAATGATTATTTTTCTTCTTCAATTACTTGCACGGAGACTTCGACCGCATCTACATCGATAGTTCCTGGGGGTGTAATGCGCGTAAAGCGATCGCCTTCTACTTGCAAAGCTTCTCCACAATTAGGGCAATTGAAATCAGTATTTTTTAGTCCTGTAAATTCATAGTCACATACTGGACATTGGGCTTGAGTTAGTTTTCTTTTCAACCACCATTGAAAACCCCAAAAGCCAACTATGGGAAGAATAAACAGGAGAGCAATTAAAATCAAAAAACCGCTCAACACTCCTCCCAAACCGATTTTACCTAGAATTAAGGCAAAAATAATTAAACTGACCCAGCAACCAAGACCAGAACCATTATATTGAAGTAGTTTGTTATAGCGATCGTTCACGGCGATTAACTGTCTGTCTACTCGATATTTATTTGCCTTCTAATTCTAATTTAACTTTCCCTTAAAAAGACGACCGCAGCTACACTTCGTATCAATTGAAACAAAAATGACTGCGATCGCTTTTTTACAGAGATAGTATATATCCCGTCTCTATAATCTTCTAACTATCTAGAGGTTTATATGCAGTCCAATATTTGCTCATAAAGTGATTTTCGACTTGGAGATCGGTAAATCCTGCCTCTATCAAGCGATTATCGATGTTATCAGTCGTATAATGACGATAATAAGGTTCGTGGAATAAGCTGGGGAAATTATCCATCATCTCTTTAAAATCGGGAGAGTCTAAAGCTTGGATAGAATCGCAAATTACTAATACCCCTCCTGGTTGCAAGACGCGAAACATTTCGTTAATTACTGTTTGTCTTACCGCAGCAGGTAATTCATGGAATAAAAAGACGCAAGTTAGACCGTGAAAATAGTTATCTTGGTAGGGTAACTCTTCAGCATTGCTTTGCAGCAGTTGGGGCAATTCCCCAGGAATTTCCGACAGTAATTGATTGGCTTTGCGGAGATAGGCGGGAGATAGATCCGTTCCGAATAGAGAAACTTTAGGCAAAGTTCCCCGAACCATTCTTAGAGTACGTCCAGTACCGCAAGCTACGTCTAATACCTTGATCTGTTGCGCTGGAACGTCCCTAAAAGCCTGTAAACCAGCTTTTAAAGGGGCAAGAATGCGACGGCGCATGGCATCGGCAGACCCATTAAAGAGAATTTCTACCTGCAAATCATAAAGATTGGCAGACATATCGCTAAGATAGCCATCTGTTTGAAAGTGGAAGTTTTGTAAATAATAGTCGGGGAAACCTACGCGATCTATGGAGTTATTAAATTTTTGATATTCTTTGTTTTTCATTCTTCCCCAAGTTCCCACTGCATCCAAACATAATTCGGGATAATAGCGGAAAAAATCAGACCAGGGATTATCAAACAACAAAGAACTAGGATAAACTCCTTCTTGAGCATCTTGAAGATCTTTTTCTTCTAAGGATTTTAGTCTTGCCTGAAGGTTTTCCAATATTTCAGGAGACAAGGGTTTAGCTTTTTTTGAGCGTTCGAGAACGAAGGTGTGAGCTAACCTATCTGTTATTTCTTTGTGCAGAAAACCAAAGATTTTTTTGCCTTCTTGGAAACCTTGGTAGGCTAGCTTGGTTACTTCGTCAGGAATAAATTGTTCTAGATTTGGAGTTGATTGCATGAATGTCGGTAGAAATAATGGCAGTATGTCAGACCACAAAGATCCGACAGTAAAATTAACTTTTGTTGGTTTTTATGTATATAAGTTAAGTATAGTCAGATTTTAGTTATAAAAGGCTGCCAAAAATCAATTAATTATTTTTAAGAAACCATACTACTATTACCACCATGAACGGTTTTAACCCACTTAAGTCTTTTAGGACGAATCGACATTCTCGCAGTAATGCTCAACATCACAATTTGCCAGTGAGTCATGTAAATCAAACCCCGTAAAGATTGCCAGGCGATCGCAAAAATACTAGATATATTTAAGGATCGATTTTCAGCAAGTTCGATTCTGACCAAACCGCGAAAGATCCCCGTAAAACCCCAAGCAAACAACAGGGCGGTAATCGGACTTAACACTGGCAAGCGATGACGGGATATAGCCATAATCGCATCGGGTACGTTGGCAGCAGGAACTATGTATTGCAGTAGCATCCAACAGAGGAGATCTATGCGTTTGCCGAAACCCATCGAAGTTTTGAAAATATAACGCCAATAGTCTAGATAGCGTTGATAACCTCCTTCCGCCCAGCGATTGCGCTGATGCCAGAGAGAAATCGCATTGGTTACCCCTTCTTCATATACCGCAGGAGTTGATAGCAAACCAACTTGCCAATTATCTAAGTGCAAACGAATAGTTAGATCCAGGTCATCGGTAATGGTTTCCTCATTCCAACCACCACAACTAGCCAAAGTCAGGCGACTGACAAATTGACCGTTCCCTCGTAATTCGCCAATACCGCCCACGGCAATACGCTGTTGTTGGACGTAACTATCTAATGCCATCTCTGCTGCTTGTCCTTTTGTCCAGAAGTTTTCTCCATAATTGGCGATCGCTTTTCTAACTTGGACTGCACCCATTTTAGGGTTATCGAATAGAGGAACAACTTTTCTTAAAAGATCGGGAGTAACTTTAGCATCGGCATCGAAGACTCCAATAATATCGCCGAAGGTTTGGGGAACGACTTGATTTAACGCTCCAGACTTACCACCACCAGCATTAGCAGCGCGATGAACTACTTTTAGTTGGGGATATTCTAAAGCCAAGCGATCGAGAATGGCAGGGGTGTTATCGGTGCTGCGATCGTCTATTGCCCAGACTTCATATTTATCGGTAGGATAGTCGATATTGCATAACATGGCGATGGAATTGGCAATCACCGTTTCTTCGTTTTTGGCTGCAACTAAAAGAGAAACTTTGGGAATGGAAGTCTCGTCTTCTAAAGATAATAAAGTATCGGATATCTCTGGTTTGGTAAAAAGATAGCGAGAAATTTGCATAGCAGCTAGACTGGCTAATCCCGCTACCAACCAATAACCCCAGCTAACTAAATGCAGAGAAATAGTAACGATCCAAATAACCATTAAGAGAAATGCCGCTTTTTGTCTGCGCCCCGCAAATCCTTGAAAAAAGTCTGCCCTAAACTCTTCTTCTGCCTCTTCAGGATCGGATAATTCAGATAGGAGAGAGTTAATGGGATCGAATTCTGATTCTGATTCTTTTTTACGCCAATAATTCTCTGCCATAGTTACTTCTGCTTTAGGATTGCCTAATGGTATATCGTTAGGGTGATAAAATGCACTGGCTCAATTGTATCGAAAATTGTAAACTTTATTGGCTAAAATTTAATATTTAAGGGAAGTTATTACGGTTTTTTTCGGTTTAACGACCTATTTTCGGTTAAATTAATCAAAGAGATTCTTGCGTAATGTTAATTTGGGTTAAGTCAGTCGAGGAATTGTTACAACATGAGTAGTTTGGGAATAGGATTGGTGGTAAGAGATGCTGCTTCTCAAGCAGCTTATCCAATCACCGCCCTTGTAATAGCTTTGGCTTCGGTATTGTGGGTCGAAATAGTCAGAGACTTGTATCATACTCTCTCCCATCTCTGGCAACCTTTATATCGCCTCCATGTCTGGCATCACAAGGTTTCTCGTCGCGATTTATCTGTAGTGAGCGATACTATTTATCGTCAGGCTCATTGGTATAATGATGTACCAGAATCTTTGGTAATGTTAGTTTTAAGCATTTTACCCTGGGTCATCGTTACTATTTGGGATATCCAACCCCAATGGACTGCCTGGGCTGGCTCTATTTATACTGTAACTTTTTTGCTGGGTGCGATCGCTCGTGGATTGGGAATTCCCATGATAGACGAGCTTACAGACATTACCCATCGTCCAGGGGAGTTTACTAGCCTACCTTCCAAGTTATTTGTCAATCGTCCCTATCACTGGCGACATCATTTTGATAACCAAGATGCTTATTTTTCTGGCACCCTAACTTTAGTGGATAAATTACTCGGTACTGCCCTATCTCTCAAAAACAAGCGCGTTGCTGTAACTGGTGCGTCAGGTACTTTAGGCAAAGCATTATTAACTCAATTACATTTAGCAGGGGCAAAAGTTACCGCTGTTACTTCTTCCGAGAGACAAATTAGTTTGAATTTACCCACAGGAAATCTGCCAATTAAGACAATCTCTTGGCGCATTGGCTCGGAAGCAGAATTATTAGAACAATTAGATAAGATAGATATTTTAATTATCAATCACGGCATTAATGTTTACGGACAAAGAGATGCGACCGCGATCGCTAAATCCTATGAAATTAATACTTTTTCGACTCTGCGTTTAATGGAAACCTTCTACAAAACCATTAAAAGCGATCGCGATCGGATTAGAAAAGAAATTTGGGTCAACACTTCTGAAGCGGAAGTAAATCCTGCCTTGAGTCCATTATACGAATTAAGTAAAAGAGCAGCGGGAGACATTGTTACCATGAGTCGCTTGGATGCTCCTTGTATAGTGAGAAAACTAATTTTAGGACCTTTTAAAAGTAAGTTAAATCCAGTGGGAATTATGTCTGCTAACTGGGTTGCCAAGCAAATTGTTAATCTTGCTAAACGAGACATTCGTAACATTATCGTTACCATTAATCCCATTACCTATCTTCTTTTTCCTCTTAAAGAATTTTGCGTTGCCAATTATTTTCGTTTTTTTACTAAGAAAAATAATTAATCTTTAATCTCCCTTTGATATCGCAAAATATACTTATTACTATACAATTTCCAATTCCGTAAGAGAAATTTCCCCTTTTACCAGTAATTCTTTTTTGGTTTTGGAGATTTTTTTAAGACGATATTCAACGCGAGAAGCAGCAGATTTATCTCCTATTTCAGCACTAAAAACTAACTGTAAAGGATGTCTACTTCTTGTATATTTAGCAGCCTTACTACTGCCAGATTGATGAACTTTAAAACGTTGGGTAACATCCTTAGAAATTCCCGTATAAAGAGAATTATCGCCACATCGAATCATATACACAGACCACATATATTTTAGAGATTTTACTTGTATGTTGTAGAAAAAGCGATGCAGCGCGTTGCAGAGGTATCCTCCATTGTAGCGACACAGCCTTCTTCGGAGGCAAAGTCCCTTCGGGACGTTGGCGCAACGCGCCGTTCAAGAAGCGATCGCAATATTTTGATTGAAAATAATCTTGTTTATTCTTAACGGTGCGATATACTCATTCGGAATATCCTGATGCGAAATAACGATTCTTGAGGTTAATTTAACTGCTATGTAGATAGCCAATTACATTAGCACCGAAATAAATTTATGTTCGAGCAATTTAACCTTAATTCCGATCCTAGCAACTTAATCAATGGAATTTTAGTTGATAATTCAGGTTTAACAGTAGTACCAGAGAGTATCGATTATCAAGGAATAGACGGTCAAGCTTCATTTTATGATGGCAGCCTGACACAACTCGGTATTGATGCGGGAGTTCTTTTCACTTCTGGAACGGGCAACCCTTCTACAGAAAATACAGATACTGCTTTTGGAACAGCAGCGGGAAACAATACCGACGAAGAATTACAAGTAGTTGCCGATCTGGCTTTTGAAGGTAATGGTGGGGTAACAGATACCAACAGTTTGGAGTTTACTTTTACCGTTGACGATCCGAATGTTCGTTCTCTTTCCTTCGATTTGATCTTTGGTTCGGATGAATTTCCTGAATTTTCCGATACTGAATTTGTCGATATTGCGGCTGTGATAGTTAACGGTCGAAATGTAGGTTTATTTAACAATCAAGATAGCCAGCCCCTCAGTATTATAAGTGAAAATATTGATGCTGGGAATTTTCGTAATAATAATAATTCCGAGTTTGCCTTTGATGACAATGCTGGAGAAAGTCTGCCCATTGAATATGACGGTATTAGCTCTTTATTGAGAATTTCTGCCCCAGTAGTTCAAGGAGAAAATACGATTAAATTTGGGGTTGCCGATACGGGCGACCAAGATTTCGATTCTGGTTTATTTATTGCCAATTTAACTCTCAGTAGCACGAGTACGGGGGATAGTGGTAGTGGCGTTTTAGTTAGCATACCAGGAACTAACGAAAATGATGAAATTGTTGGAGATGATGGCAATAATTTTCTTGAGGGTTTGGATGGTAACGATATTCTCAGCGCAGGCAATGGAGTTGATTTAATTGAAGGGGGCGCGGGAGACGATTCTCTTCAAGGAGGAAACGGTCAAGATACTATTGATGGTGGTATTGGTGCGGATACCATCGAAGGGGGTGCAGATGCCGACATTCTAACGGGTTCTTTAGGACCAGACACTTTTCTAGGTACTTTAGCAGAATTAAATGGGGATGTTATATCTGATTTTGCAGAAGACGATCGCCTTACGGTTGTGGACGCAAACTTTACTATAGACGACATTACTATTACTTTAGGTTCGGCTATTTTAGATATAGACATCAACGGAGATGGCACTAGCGACTCTACTATTACCCTGGAAGGAGATTTTAGCGAAACTGATTTTGCTACAGAATCAGAGTTAACTGATGATGGTAGAGTTAACACCATTATTAATATTGCCGAAGAAACCATTGAAGATTCAGGGGTGATTTTAGATCTAAGAGACGTTACAGATGGCGAAGTCGTCTCTGCTGGATTTGATATCGAACGGGATGCTTTATTTGACAATACCGTCGATTTTTATCAAGTCAATGCTGATGGTAGCGTTAACGATCCGACTACAGGTAATGCGATCGCCCCAGAAGATCCTGGATATACTGCTGCCGCTTTGGCTAGTCGTCTGGGATTGGATATTAGTGGTGATAATGCCGTTACCGTCGATCTTTCAGGGGAATTGACTGGAGGCAGGATGTATGCACCTTTAATTGTGGTTAATGATGGTTTTGCCGCTTTAGAGGATAGTAATATTAATAACGATCCGACAATTTATTTTGCTTACGAAGCAGCCAATAGTGACGGCTTTGCTCACATCCGCAGAGATAGCAGCAATCAATTTAGTTTTGAAGATCTGCCTAATGGGGGCGATTTAGATTTTAACGATCTAATTATCAATATTGATATTTAATACTTGTTATCGATTTAGAGCGATCGCCTGAGTTTTAAAACTAACCTAGAACTAGAAATTTAAGGCGATCGCTATTTACTGACAGAAATTCCTTCAGACGCGATTGTTATAACCTTAATAGTTAAAATCTAAATTTATTAGACATAAAACAGGTTGTCGATAAGCAAAAAAAAGGTACTAGAAACTACAAGTATGTCGTTCAACAAGAGACAAAAGCTTATTCTGACGAAATTATTAGCAGTAGAAACCGACTTAGAAAATCTTCGATTATCAAGCGAGTACGTTGAAAAGTTGCTGACTAAAACAAAGTAAAGTGTCCTTTTGACACAGCAACCTAACGGGTTGTATAATGCCGTCTCTTTTTGGGGCAGTTTCTTTTTAGGCGGTTAAATAAACTTCTCTGGAAGACCCTTCTTGATTCCCAGAAAATCGTACTGTATGATGAAATTTGAGCGAGTGTTGAGCGACCCTTCAGGTTTTGGTATTACCATTCGGGTGTGAAAGCCCCATTGTATAACGCCGTAAGGCGAGGGCGGACGATGGGACTTGAACCCACGAATGGTGGTACCACAAACCACTGCCTTAACCACTTGGCTACGCCCGCCATGTCTGTTATCGATTTAACATTATAACACCACTATCGCAGTTTATTGCTCAATTATTTTAAAATTAGAAATAATTTTTTTTCAAATAAATGACAAAATTTAAAAATGCCAGTATTTTCGGGATTCTAGCCATTGGTTTGGGAGCAGTCGCCATTGTAACCAATCCCCAAGAGCAAAGCTACCAAAAATATGCCAACGTTGCTTTGAAAAGCCAACTGAAGGAAAAAGTGTGCGCCCAAATTTCAGAAGAATTGGGTTCTTGGCTCGAAGGTCAATGTCAGACTATAGTTGATACTGCTAGTCCTTACTTAGCCGAGGTTATTAGCCAACAAACAACCAGACAGAATTTTTTACTTTTTAGTATCTATCAAGCAGATCTGCCATTACCCAATCCTCTACCCGACTATCATGTAGAGACTATTGGAATTCTGGGGAATTTTTACACTTATCAAGCTGAGAAACTCTAGTTGTTCGATCGCTAATTCTTTATTTAAACTAGAGGGTAAAGTTATAAAAACCTGGAGTAGATCGTGAGTGAAGATAACGGCAAACAAATTATTGAAGAGAAAATACCTGTTTCTGATGATGAAATAACTCGTACTCCCCCTTATGGGAGCGTTCAATCTCTGGATAAAGGCGAACGATACTGTATCAACCGTATCGAAATTAAACCAGGAGAACACATGAGTACTCAAATGCACTATCATCGTAGCGAACATTGGATAGTGGTTTCTGGTACGGCAAAAGTAACTTGCGACGGGAAAGAAACTTTAGTCATGCAAAATCAATCTACTTACGTACCCATGAACACCGCCCATCGTGTAGAAAATCCTGGAGTAATTCCCTTGGTCATGATTGAGGTGCAAAACGGCGAATATCTTGGAGATGACGACATCATTCGCTTTGACGATTAATTGGAAAAATATAGTTTAAAATATCTGGAACACTTCACAATTGCGGAGTGTTTTATTTTGCTAAATGTTAGTTGTTAGTTGTTAATTAAGCAGAATTCAACAATTGTTCATTGATAAATATTTTTAATAGCCCAAGCTGATTTCCCCAGGGGCAAAAATTATAGTGCTAGATGCTCCAGACGATCGCATTTTTACTTGTAATTTTCCTTCTGGGGTAATTCCTACGACTTCTCCTAAGTTATTGTCGATCTTAATTTGTTTGCCAATACTATTTAAAATAGCTGTGTATTCTGCCAATAATCGATTGATTCCTAGGGCTAAATAATATTCATAACCACAAACTATGCCATAGCTAGCAATTGCTGCTAACTCTTCTAGAGAACTAATAGTTTGATTGTCTGCTTGTCGAGCATAATCTTTCAGATTTATACCAGGATGGGGAACAAGATTACACCAATTAATACCGACTCCCACCACAGCTTTGACAATCTTTTTGCCAGTATTTCTAGTTTCTGTTTTGATACCACCTAACTTACAGTTATCTAAAATAAGATCGTTAGACCATTTGATAGTTACAGGTAAATTATAAGCTCTTAAAACTGTAGCAATACCCCAAGCTGTTGCCATAACTAAATGAAAGTTATATTCGAGTTCTAAATCCAAATCCAAAGCGACAGAGAGATATAAACCTCCCTCAGCAGAAACCCAACTACGCCCCCACTGTCCTCTTCCTGCGGTTTGCGATCGCGCGATCGTCCCTAGGGGCATTTTATTCCCGCGATCGATTAATTCCCAGGCTTTGTTATTAGTCGAATCCAGGCGATCAAATACTTTTAAAGTAATTGCTTCTCTATTATTTTGGCAGGGACTAATTATTTCCCGTTCTTTTAATTTTTGCCAAGTTCGAGCGTATAGTTCTAAATTAAAAACCAATTTTCTTAGGAAACGACTTTATTTTTACCTATTACTTTTCTGATTGGGATTTAAAATATCTCCCAAGCCTTCCCCTACCAGAGACAAACCAATAACCATCGTAGTCATAGCCAAGCCAGGAAAAGTCGCAGACCACCAAATCCCTGTCGGCAAAGCATCTAAAGCCAGTCGGAGATCGTGACCCCATTCGGGTATTTCTGGCGGTAATCCTAAACCGAGAAAACCCAAACCACCCAAAATTAGAATTGCATCCGCAGCATTGAGAGTAAACAAAACTGGTACGCTTTGAATTACATTAAAGAACAGATAGCGAGATAAGATCCTACTGGTAGGTGCGCGCATTGCCCTTGCTGCTTCAACAAACAATTCGGTTTTGACGCTAGTAGTATGATTGCGAACGATTCGATAGTATTGAGGAACGTAGGCAATACTCAAAGCCAAAGCTGCATTTACAACCCCTTTGCCTACCACAAAAGCCAGGGTAACTGACAACAACAACCCAGGTAGAGTGTAGATGGTGTCCATAAAGAAGATCAAAACTTTATCTATTTTGCCTCCTAAATAACCGCTAACTAAACCCAGAGGAACGCCCAAAATCAAACTAATACTGGTTGCCAATAAAACGACTTTTAAAGCCGCTTGAGAGCCATAGAGAGTGCGAGAAAAAACATCGTATCCTTGACGAGTCGTACCAAACCAATAATCTGCCCCTGGTGCTTCGTGAATGGGGTTAGCCAAAGCTTCGGTAGGATCTTGTAACCAGCCCATATCTTGTAAGGCAGGAGCAAAAAGCGCGATCGCCATAAAAGTTAGAGTAATTATTAAACCAATAATTGTTAGGCTTTGGGAGAGAGTCAGACGAAAGTGACGGGGAAAAGAAATGCTTCTGGTCATTTTATTTCTTATTTAACATCTGTTAAATCTGCTGGGCATTATAACCTTACTAATTGCAAGTATTAAAAATATCTAGAACAATCTGTACCGTACAGGCGATCGCAACCAGGGTAATAATTACTAAAGAAGATAAAAGGTTACAAGCCAATATTAATGACAGAATAAACGCTGCTGCCCCCAGACGATAAAAAGTCAAGACGCGCTTACATTTAGTTTGTCCCAGTTGGCAACTATTCCAATGAAGATTGGAGAGAATTAGCATACACAAACCTACTGCCAAACAAAATAAAATTTTCTCGCTGCTATTGTTGTCTTCAGTTAAACCGCGAATCATTTTTTCTACACCCACTCCCGTAGCAGTCAAACCAATGGCTAAAGGTAGATGGGAA
>NZ_JBZNBU010000263.1:0-6891 GCF_058530065.1 Waterburya sp.
ACCCAAGGCTGATATTCGGTGGGAATAAATAGGGGTACTCCATCAAAAGAAATATAAGGATTGAGTTCCTTGAGATGGAGGTGGGGGGCGATCTCGCGATGTTGTAGTTGTAAAACCACCTTGATTAGCCCCGCCATGCCCGCTGCTGATTCTAGATGACCGATATTGGTTTTGACCGAACCAATGCCACAGGGATTATCTGGGTTGCGATTTTTGCCAAAGATAGCTTTGAGAGATTTGACCTCAATCGGATCGCCCAAAGATGTGCCAGTACCGTGAGCTTCAACATAGCTAATTTGCTCTGGTTCTACCCCAGCATTTTTCAGGGCTTGACGAATAACCACTTGTTGAGATGGCCCATTGGGAGCGGTTATGCCGTTGCTCGTACCATCTTGATTGATCGCCGAGCCGCGAATAACTGCCTGAATATTATCGCCATCTTGGAGCGCATCCGCCAGACGTTTTAAGATGACTACACCACAACCTTCTCCCCTGACATAGCCATCGGCAGCAGCATCGAAGGTTTTACAGCGACCGTCAGCAGCCATCATCCGTGCTTGGGAAAAGGTGATAGTCGGTTCGGGAGAGAGCATTAAGTTTACCCCTCCCACCAGACAAAGATTAGATTCTCCGTATCTAAGACTCTGACTAGCTAGGTGGATGGCTACCAAGGAGGACGAGCAAGCCGTATCAATGGTCATACTGGGACCGTGGAGGTCGAGTAGATAGGATATACGATTGGAAGCAATGCTAGGACCCGTACCAACCCCACTATAAGCACTCAGGCGATCCCAGTCTCGATAAACCATTCTGTGATAGTCTATATTGCTCAGACCCACGTATACACCAGTTTGCGTCCCCTCTAGCTCGGCGGGAGTAATCCCCGCATTTTCGATCGCTTCCCAGGTTACTTCCAATAACAATCGATGTTGGGGATCTATTTGTTCGGCTTCGCGGGGGGAAATTCCAAAGAAGCTCGGCTCAAATCGATCTACCCCCTCCAGAAATCCGCCCCATTTGGTACTCATTGTCCCTGCTTTAGCTGGATGAGGATCGTAGAAATCGTCAACATTCCATCTGTCGGAGGGAACTTCTGTGATGGCATCTATGCCGTGACGTAACAAATGCCAAAATTCTTCTGGGTTATTGGTTTTGGGGAAACGGCAGCCAATGCCGATAATTGCGATGGGTTCCATGGCAAACTTGCTTAGTGGATGATACTATGACAATTTTTTTTAGTTCTGATGACACGCCCTAACTAACGGCAAGGCGAGAAAATCCCTTAAAGGTGTTGGTGTTATCTTGAATTGCTTTTGCTAGATTGCCCCCCGCAGCCATCAGCCTCATTTCGCGGTTGACGGGCCAAAGATAATCAAAATCGTCGAAAAAGCGTCGGAAAGAGAGAAGAAGCTGCTGATGATTTTTCATCGCCAGATGAAAACCTTCGTGTTCTTGACAGAAAGACTTCTCTAACCAATGGAGAGCTTCGGAGGGAGACATCCCAAATAAAGGGGATTGTAATAGCTCGTAAACAAAAGTCATTAAAAAGCGATCGTCTTGGAGATAGCGGTGGGGAAAGACTCCCGACATACCGCCAAAGCTTGCCCGTTGCACCATGTAAATCGACATATTGGCAACAAATTTTTCGTATGCCGTCGGCTGAGAGAAATCTTTATACATATCTTTGGATAAAACCCGAGACATAGTAGTGTGGTAGGCTTCATCTAAATGGTGGTAATAAGAAACAGCGGTGGGTGCGGGAACAAACTCTCCCTGTTTTTTGAGTTGGCGGTAATACTTAACCAGGGGATATTCCATCCCTTTGAGTAAAATATTGCCCATCATCCTTGCTGCATAATATTGACAAGCTAAGAAAGGCGAACCAGATCCCCAATTGAAGGTAAAGAAACCCTGATAAGAACTAGAGATTCCTCTGCCTAAGATTCCCTTAGTAGGAGTCGTAATGACAAACTTTTCTTTCGCTTCTAGTTGACTGAGATAATCAGAATAATATGCTTCTTTACTTTTGAGCATATTTTTGGCTAGGTAACGAAGGGCATAATATTGAGCTGTTACCCAGGAATTGTGACCTAAATTGGATTTATAGGAGTGAGATCTTTGTAAATTTTGTAATGGTTTTTTACCGATTAAGGCGATCGCACTCATCAATCCCATCTTACGAAAGGCATGAACGTGAGTATATTCTTGCTCGGTTTCCAGGTCTAATTCTTGGCAAACTTTATCGTAACCACCAATGGCTTTAAAGACACTAGAGGTAATTTGATTAAAAGCAATAGTTTCGGTTTCGGTTTCGGCAGTGTAATTGTATTTGGTAAACCAGTGGAGGTGATTTAAGGCTAATTTTTGGGCGGGAGAAGCAGCTTGATAAAGGGGAGTGCCATAGAGTAAAGAATGCTCTGGCTGACTCCAGTAATAACTACTATGGTCGCTATATTTAAAGCTTTTATCTAGCAATTCGATGTTTTCGGTATAGTCCGAATCAACATTGCTCTCATAAGTAAGATTAATTACTTTGAGATGTCTGCGTTGTTTTTTTTCGGTCGCAGAGATCCCTTGGGGACTAGTAGTGGGGTTATGAATAGTATCTACCATGAGGTGTCGAGCAAATAATATAGATTGAGCACTGAGCTTGAGATAATTAGGAAATAGTTTCTAAATGAAGAGTTAATCTGGCAATAATTTCCAGTAAATAGCTAAAATCCATCAGCTATGTGTTTGGCTAGGGCTTTAATCGTAGGATAATCGTAAACTAGGGTAGGGTCGAGTTCGATCTTCAACCAGTCTTCGAGGTCGCCCGTCATACCTACTACTGCTGATGAATCGAGACCATAGCGATCGAAAGGAATAGCAATATCAATCTCATCGGGACTGACTTCTAGCATCTGGGCTAAATAAGAAATCATCCAATCCTGAATTTCTGATTTTGCTGGTAGATCGCAGACATCATCTTCAGCAACAAAATATTGTTGTTCTGAAGTTTCAGTTTCTGAGCGATCGATTGTTGAAAATTTATCAAGTTCCATTGTTTCAACTTACATAATTGTGATTGTTTTAACGCCTTTGATTAGACGATCTTTTTGGACTCGACTGTAGCGGCTTTAGGGGTTTTGACGTTCCACACCAGACCTACTGCTTCTAAACTGCGAATCAGCCAAGCACTGAGATCGATTTGCCACCAATGCAAACCCACAATTGCTGAATTGGGAAAAGCATGATGGTTGTTGTGCCAAGATTGTCCCATAGTCGGGATGGCAAGCCAGAAATTATTAGTACTGCGATCGCCCGTAGCAAAAGGACGGCTACCATACAGGTGACAGATGGAATTGGTACTCCAAATAAACTGATGTACCAAAAAGATGCGTACCAGTCCGCCCCAAAGTAAGCCACGCCACACTCCAGACCAAGATCCAGTGATGATTCCTCCCGCAACAGCGGGTAAAATCAAACCCAAAACCACCCAAACTAGTTGAAGTCGATTGATTTTGGCAATAATGGGATCTCGCAGTAAGTCTTTAGCAAAGACCATAGAATTAGTAATTTCTCCTTGGAAAATCCAGCCTACATGAGCGTGCCACAGTCCCCGCAGATGTCCGCCAATACCATCGCCGTGTAAATGGGGAGAATGAATATCTCCTGGTAAGTCGGTATATTGGTGATGACGGCGGTGGTGGGCTACCCAATAGATAACTCCACCCCCAGCCCCCATAGAGCCAAGAACCGCTAATATAATGCGGATAGCAGTATTGGTTTGGAAAGCATGATGGGAAAAATAACGATGAAAGCCCACTTCCAGACCGATTGTGGTTAGGACAAACATCCCGACTAACAGTCCGATTTCCCAAGCACTAATTCCAGATCGATAAACTAATCCCAGACCGATTACAGCCGAAACTGTAGGTATGAGAACGATCGAGAAGCTCACTCTTTTGTAGACATCTTGCAAATATTTATTTTCAATCGCGATATTCATCCTCTAATTCCCCAGAAATATTATTCAACTCAAGCTTTCTTCGACTCGATCGCTGCCACCGAAGGAGTCTTAACATCCCAAACCAAACCCAATATTTTGAGTCCGCGAACGATCCAGGCACTAGGATCGATTTGCCACCAGTGCAAGCCGACAATTGCCGAGTTGGCAAAGGCATGATGGTTGTTATGCCAAGATTCCCCCATAGTCGGGATGGCTAGCCAGATATTATTAGTACTGCGATCGCCCGTATTAAAAGGACGATTGCCGTATACATGACAAATTGAGTTAATGCTCCAGAAGGCATGATGAGCCAAAAATACCCGTACAAATCCCCCCCAAAGTAATCCTTGCCAAACTCCAATCCAAGTTCCGATTAGGATTCCTCCCAAAGCTGCGGGGAGGGCAAAACCGAGAATTACCCAAAATATATATAGTTGATTGATTTTGGTAATTAGGGGATCTCGCAATAAGTCTTTGGTCAACAGCACATTGGGAAATTCACTAACAAAAAACCAACCGATATGTGCGTGCCACAAACCCTGTAGTCCTTGGATTTCTTGCCCTTCACTATTAACATGGGGAGAATGGGGATCGCCAGGGCGATCGCTACCTTGATGATGTCCCCGATGATGACTTACCCAGTGAATAATGTGACCCACTCCCGCCATCGAACCAAAAATGGCAAGGATGGCTCGAATGGGAGTAGTTGTTTGGAAAGCACGATGAGAAAAATAGCGATGGAAACCTAGCTCTATACCCAGAGTAGTCAAAACATACATGGCGATGGATAGCCATATTACTATGGGATCGATGCCAATGTAGGGAATTGACCCCACTGCCACAAGCAAACCCAAAAGGGGAATCATAACCGCTGCCCAGCCAAATTTACTTTGTATTTTTTGTAACCGAGCATTGGCTATGGTTGTCTTATTGCGGTTTTTGAAATCAGCTTTAAGTTCGATTTGCTTTTGTTTACTCGATTGTAATGACATCGATTTTCTCATAATAATTTTCCTTAACGGAGTCAGGAACTAAAAATTTCGTCATCTGTACTGGAATTGTCCTCTAAACTCGGTATTTGATAGAGTTTGATGTAGTTTATAACTTCTGATTCGTTACGTCCTGTTTGAAACAAGCGTTTAACAAAGTCCAGACAATAAACTTGATAATCACTCCAATGAGTCTGCTTTGGTATATATTGAAATTGATCTTTCCAGCTAGCGACTAGCACATTGATATATTTGTGAAATGTAGCTTCACTAATGTTGAGTTTTTTTTTAGCTTCTGCGCGACTGAAGAATTCAACTTTTTTGCCGCTTTTGGGGTCGATAGCCCACATTAGTTATTCCCTCTTTAAAAGTTGCAGGTCAATTACAGGTATCATGAGCAGAAATAAATTTACTATCGATCGAATTTATTAACCCATGACGTTTATTTATCTTGCTACCTCAACTACTGAGAGTTCAAAATTTCAGCTGAGAATTAAGTGAATTTTCCAGGCATCCATCCAAAGTACTACGATCTACTCAAGCTTTGGAAAAAAAAGAATTAGAGCTAATCTAATTTTTTTCTATCAGTCAGCCAACTCGATATTTCTGCACAAGATATGTAACCTAATTCTCAACCAAATGCCAGCACTTTGTATTACTGAAGATAACTATAGGATTTCTCTAATTAGTGAGGTACACACAATCAATAAAACCGAGGTCTTGACTGTACTTCATTAATATGAGAAACGCTATATCGGTCTTGCTTGCTTAACTCTTATTTAACTTACTAGTTATATTTAAGCTTAGTTCGATAATTTTGTCTGTATGAAAAATCTACATTAGTTGTTTTTTATTTCCACTACCTATTCAGGTTGACTATAATTAGTTGTAGACTAAGTATCAAAAGAACAGGCAAGCTCCACTGCTATTAGACCTTGTTTCTTTGCTTCTTTGCTAGTGGAAAATTCACTGTCAAAGTTAAATACAATACCAGTCAAATCAATAATACTAAAATAGTATACTTCATCTAAATCACAATAAATTAATAAAGTATAGCCATTAATACCAGTTATGCTTTGAATCTTCATTTCTACTTCCAACAAAATATTTGTTACTCCTGTTTTTGCTACTAGTTTTCATTGGCTATTAATAGGCAAAAGAAATTCTTATAATTCAGAATTGAAAAATAGTTCTTGTGAAATACTAAGTAGTTATCAACAAATTTTTCGTATATAGCTTTGAAAAGAATAAAAAAACACACCTTAAAAAACCAGTTTTAAAACTTGAAGTTTGCTTGACGTTATCTCACTTAACACTAGACATAATTTAAGTCTATTGCTCTCAATTGACTCAAAAAACTAACAAATATGTATTTTTTCAATTAGAATTGAATAATCAAAGGTATAATTTGGCTGGAAATATAAGTATTTGTTCTACTGATATTGTCAAAGTCGAAATACGACAACGATCGCACCAGTAGCTCAAATTATATATTCACCTACAATACCCCAACTATCAATTGAGTTAGAAATTTTGTTATCTTCAGATAGGACTATTTTATTTGAAAGATAACTAACAAAGTACAATTCAAAAACACTGTAAATTAAGCCAGTACAGATGAATCAATACAACTACAACTATGCCAAAATTTATCTTCAAGTTTATTGTACTTTGCTAGCAAAGTCACAAGCCGTTGGATTTACACAGCCAAATCCTTCCAATCAAGATAGAGACAAAGCTAAAGCGATCGCCAAATTAGCAGGGGTTCATACAGATGCGATTGTTGAATATTTGGTGAGTAACCTATCTCTAGAACTAGAATCAGTCTAAAAAATTCACTAAATTAAGTTTTGTTGTTCTTACCTTATCTTTAGTTTTTAGTTTTGTCTAGTACTAGAAACGCGATTGAGT
>NZ_JBZNBU010000264.1:0-7367 GCF_058530065.1 Waterburya sp.
AAATATGACGCACCTTCAAAATTAAAATTGTCTAGTTCTCTTACGGCATCTCTTTCTACTTCACTAGCAGTGTAGAAATGCACTCCCGAATCGTTATTGAAAAAGCGATAGACAGTACTACCAGTGAGCTCATCATCTCCGATATTGGGCTGTTCTCCTATTCCACCATTGTTATCATCTGGTTGTTCTTCTACACTGCCACCACTATCTTCATTAGAAATAGAAAATAATCCTGTTACTGGATTAACCCCAGGATTGGGTCTCAATGCACCAGTACCGTATAAATTATCGTCAAATTCAAAAATATCTGCACCAGATAACTCTAATGGTTCGCCATTTTCGTTAACAAATTCCGCATCAACTGGAATAGTTCCTTCTGGTGTTCCATCACTTTGCCATATTTGGCTAGTACCTGGATTATCACCCGATCTTACAAAATAAAGAGTTCCGTTGACATCTATGAAATCCTCCCCAATACGAGATTCACCTTCCGCAGAATCTATTACTAAATTAGTACCCTCAGTCGTACCATCACTTTGCCACAATTCTTGACGATTATCTCCATCAGAATCGGCAGTAAAAAATAAAGTATCTCCTACAGCAAGTAAATTTCCAGGATTTGAACCTTCATTGATAGGAGTACCATTCTGCCTTTCTTCAGGACGAATATCTCTAACTAATCTAGTCCCTTCGTCCGTACCGTCACTTACCCATAATTCCACGCCAATTTCTGGATCGTTAACTGTGAAAAATATTTTATCTTCCACAGCAGTAAAACTAGAGATATCCTGATTAGACTCTTCAAAATCTTCGAGCAAACGAGTTCCTGCGGCAGTACCATCGCTGACATATAGCTGTCCTAAAAAAGAGAAAAATACATTATCATCGGCAACGGCTACTTCATTAGCACCAGATTGATTGTTAGGAATATTAAAAATTAGCTGCGTACCGCCTGCAGTACCATCACTCCTATACAATCCAGAGTTGGCTGCATTATCAGCATCGAAAGCATTAAAGAAAATATCTCCGTCTAGTCCTTGTTCTGCAAATCGAGCAACATCAAAATTGATGACTAAATTAGTCCCCTCAGTAGTACCATCACTTACCCAAAGATTATGGCGATTTCTTTCATCTCGTACTGTAAAAAACAGTCTGCCATCAATATCGACGAAATTCGTAGGATTGCCCGAACCTTCGGGATCTGTATCTCTTAGAAGCTGAGTTCCGCCCGTAGCACCATTACTCAAATAAAGCTCTGTTCCGTTTTGTTCTCCAGAACCTGAAAAAAACAACTGTCCGTCGATTCCAATAGCACCTCCATTGGGACTATCTTCAGAGAAGTTAAAGCTAAAATTTTCATCTGGAATATCAGGATTGACTGCTGTGTCCAACAGGTTAATCGTTCCTGCGGATGTACCATCAGTACTCCATAATTGCTCTCCATCAACCGTAGTAAAATACAGCAAATTGCCTGCATCTACAAAATTTACAGGTGAGGAATCAAAGGAGTCAAAAGTTTGAATGATATTAGCTGTCATTATAAAACAAATGTATTTTATTCGACATTTAAAATATCATAAGAAGAATCAAAATTCAAATAGTATAAAAATTAATCGGCAAAAAAAAAGATAACAACATAAATTATAATGATTATAATTTACTAAATATTAATTTTTTAGCTTTTTCTTAAAATTAATTATTTATCAATAGTTTCCGATCTGAAAATGTTAATATCTATCAAAAAATAATATTAACAAACAAAAATATCTCCTCACAGTAATACACTTAAAATTCCTTTAATGTGAGGAGGCTAATAAAGATAAATCGAGTCGAACTAAGAATAACTATAAACTTTGGCGTAATAGTTTTTATATTCTTCGCTGAGTAATGGCTTCCACCAATCACTATTAGCTAGATACCATTCCACAGTGCGACGCAAACCCCCATCTACAGTTTCTTGGGGACTCCAGCCCAGTTCGTTTTTGATTTTACTAGCGTCGATCGCATAACGGCGATCGTGTCCTGCCCGATCTTTGACAAAAGTAATTAGTTTTTTAGATGGTCTGACGGGAAGATCTGGGGCTAATTCGTCCATCAAGGCGCACAATTTTTCTACCAAATCAATATTTTTAACTTCGTTGTTACCACCGACGTTATAAGTTTCTCCTGGTTTACCTTGGTGAATTACTGTATCCAAAGCGCGACAGTGATCTTCGACATACAACCAGTCTCTAATATTCTGTCCGTCGCCGTATACGGGCAGGGGTTTGCCCAAAAGGATATTAATGCACATCAAAGGAATCAACTTCTCTGGGAAGTGATAGGGACCATAATTGTTAGAGCAATTGGTAATTATAGTAGGCATTCCATAGGTATGGAAATAGGCTCGTGCGAGATGATCGCTACCAGCTTTGGAAGCGGAATAAGGACTGTTAGGGCTGTAGGGTGTAGTTTCGCTAAAAGCAGGATCGTCGGCTTCTAAACTACCATAAACTTCATCGGTAGAGACGTGCAGAAAGCGATCGCTCTCTGGTTGCTGCCGACTATTCCAACGCTGGCGAAAAGCTTCGAGGAGGGTAAAAGTACCTACTACATTAGTTTGAATAAATGCACCAGGTTCAATAATCGAGCGATCTACATGGGATTCTGCGGCAAAGTGAGCGACAGTATCGATATTTTCTGACTCTAGTAAATTGTCGATTAAAGGGCGATCGCAAATATCTCCCTGGACGAATTTCAAGTGGGAATTATTTTCCAGGCTGGCTAGATTGGCTTTATTTCCTGCATAGGTAAGGGCATCCAAAACCACTAGGTGATCGCTTTTATAGCTATTGCACCAATGATGGACGAAGTTAGAGCCAATAAAACCCGCCCCTCCTGTAATTAAAATATTGCGAGTTTTTCTATTTTCCTGTGTCATTAATGGTTATTGATATTAGTTTAGGTTAATTCGATTTTAGAATCGTCGCCAATCATGAAGCGTAGAGCTTTAGGGCGTTGGGGTGCTGCTTTAAGATGGGCTCTTTCTCCCACCAGACTATCGACAATGCGATCGCTAATTCCTTCCAGAGTCGCTCCTTGCAGAATCACACTATGTTCGATATCGATATCAATTAGAGTAGTACCATCGGCAATACTGCTATAAGGGCCAATAAAGCAATTTTCAATATGGCAATTATTCCCAATAGCTACAGGACCACGAATCATAGAATTGGTAATGCTAGAGCCTTTACCGACGCTGACTCGACCGCTAACTTTACTTTGGTCGTCAATTTTTCCTTCTAAGATTGATTCAATAGAATCATCTAAGATAATTTGATTGGCAGCTAAAAGATCGTCTTTTTTTCCCGTATCCAACCACCAGCCTTCTAGTTTGAAAGAGGCAACACTTTTTTGTTGGTCGATTAAATATTGAATGGCATCGGTAATTTCTAATTCTCCCCTAGCAGATGGTTTAATAGCTGCGATCGCATTATGAATTTCTTGGGAGAATAAATAAACTCCTACTAATGCCAAGTTGGAAGGAGGATCTTTAGGTTTTTCAATTAATGCTAATACTTTACCTCTGGCATCTACCTTTGCTACCCCAAAGGAACTAGGATTTTCTACTTCGCATAACAAAGTTAAAGCATCGAGATGTTGAGACTGAAATTTATCCAGGAATAAATCTAATTGACTTTGAACTAGGTTATCTCCCAAATACATCACAAAATCTGAGTCCCCTAAAAAGGGTTGAGCTACTTTTACAGCATGGGCTAAACCCAAAGGCTCGTCTTGTTTGATATAAGTGATTTTCGCCCCAAAGCGATCGCCATTACCAGTTTTAGATTTTACTTCTTCTCCTGTTTCGGGGCTAATAATAATCCCAATATCGGTAATACCTGCTGCGACAATCGACTCGATACCATACCAAAGAATTGGTTTATTGGCGACGGGTACTAGTTGTTTTGCTCCAGTATAGGTTAGGGGGCGCAATCTCGTACCTTTACCACCAGAGAGAATTATTGCTTTCATGGTTGTTATTTTGTGGGATTTATTCGGGTTAAATGGTTGATTGACTATTGGCTTTTAGATCTTTTAATTCAGCTAACATAGCCCTTAATGATTCTCGCCAATGGGGTGGATAAATCTCGGTAACTGTGGTGTATTTGCCTTTAGATAAAACCGAATAGGCGGGTCGTTGGGCGGGAGTAGGATAGTCAGCAGTAGTAATGGGATAGACTCTTTGAATTTTTAGAGGAAAGCCTAGTTTCTGTGCTTCTGCGAAAGTAGCCACTGCCAGATCGTACCAACTAGCAACACCACTATTACTAAAATGATAAGTGCCGTTAACCGTCGAATCTGTTTGGGCTTTAGTTAATAAATTAGTAATGGCTTCGGCAATATTGTAAGACCAAGTAGGGCTGCCAATTTGATCTGCAACTACTTTTAACTCTTCTCTTTCTTCTCCCAAGCGCAGCATGGTTTTAACAAAGTTACCATGTCCTCTAGAGCCATATACCCAGGCAGTGCGGAGGATAATATGGCGATCGCAGTTTTCTCTGACTCCTTTCTCCCCTAGTAGTTTTGATTCTCCATAGGCACCCAAAGGATCTGTAACATCGGTTTCCAGATAAGGAGTATGGTTTTTGCCGTTAAATACATAATCAGTGGAGATATGTACCACCATCGCCCCCAGATCTTGGGCTGCCAGGGCAATTTCTCTGGGAGCATTACCATTAATAGAGATCGCCAGATCTGTTTCGGTTTCAGCTTTATCGACCGCTGTATAGGCAGCAGCATTAACAATTATATCTGGTTTTATCTCGGCAATTTTGGCTTTGATTTGTTCTAGCTGAGTAAGATCTAATTCTTTTCTGTCAACACCAATAACTTTACCCAAACTAGTTAGGGTATGCTGCAATTCTTGTCCTACTTGTCCCGTAATGCCAATGAGTAAAATTTTGCTCACTCGAACACCTCTGCTTCTGCTAGAGGGGAGGCAGCTTTATCTTTTGCCGACAATACTGGCTCTCCTTCAATTTTCCAGTCGATATTTAACTCGGGATCGTTCCACAAAATCGATCGCTCGTATTCTGGGGCGTAATAATCGGTTGTTTTATATAAAAAGTCTGCTGTATCCGATAGCACCACAAAGCCATGAGCAAATCCAGGAGGAACCCAAAATTGCCTTTTATTAGTCTCACTTAATAAGCACCCTACCCACTGTCCAAAAGTAGGAGAGCCTTTACGAATATCCACTGCTACATCATAAACTTCTCCCGCCACAACTCTCACTAGTTTGCCTTGGGGTTGTTTTATTTGATAGTGCAAACCTCGCAAAACATTCTTAGCCGAGCGAGAATGGTTATCTTGTACGAATTGGGTAGTAACCCCTGTCTTTTCTGTAAAGGTTTTTTCATTGAAGCTTTCCATAAAAAAGCCCCGCTCGTCCCCAAATACTTTTGGTTCGACGATCAAAACATCGGGGATTGTTGTTTGAATAACATCCATGAGGCTTTATTCTCTAATAAGTTAAATTAAAACTTCTATTTCGTATAACTGCGGTGGATGAAATGTTATTTCGCCAATATAACGAAATTTTAAATAACCACACAAAAGTAGAATAACATTGAATTTGAGGTTATTTTAAGCAATGGTCGTACAGTTGTATAGTTTTTATCTCTATAGAGTTTTTTTTACTCTATTAATTTAAGATACATTTTTCGCTCCTGAGATAGCTTCAATAACATAATTTGACTCATTAATCATTACTCATAACTTGGAGCGCAGCCCAGCCTATTTTTATATCTCGAATCTTTTGCTCGATCTTTGTTGGTATTTTGGAAAACCCTTGTCGTCAAAGGATTTTCCAAAGAGTCTCAAAACTATAAAAAAGCTATTTTGAATATTTTGAGAGAGTAAATTTATTTTTTTGTTTATCTTCGGTTTTTATGTGTTAATATTAGATTCGTGACGAACAAAGAAAGACTCAGGTCAATCCTCATCAAACCAGATAGGGACTGTAGTTCAGTCGGTTTAGAATGCCTGCCTGTCACGCAGGAGGTCGCGGGTTCGAGCCCCGTCAGTCCCGTTTTTGAAATAGCATCTAACCCATACCCTGTAAAGTTTACAGAAGTTTAGAGCTAAAAATCTTCTAGTAATTTTCTAGTAGAAATGAAACCTATCTGTCTAAAAGTATGTAAGAAAGCTGGTTTTTGTAGTTCAAAAAACTACTTAGAGTAATATGCAATTCTAGTAATTTTCTAAGAGGTTTGTATTTTACCCAGTTGTTGATAAAGAGAATCAAGTAATTCATCGGTTTGAATAGAAGCAAAACCATCGGGGAACACTTTTTTCTTAACAGGTAGATTTACCCAAATAAATCTTGCCCAAAGCCCAGATGGATCGCTAAAATCTCCCATGCGCTTTTTAAGGATATCGGGTTGGATGCCACCTAGAATTGAATAGCCCGAACGAGAACAGCTAATTCTTGTACCTCCAGCACGATTAATTTTAAATCCAGTTCCATCTCTACAAAATAAAATCGTAGATAGAAATCATCAACGTCGATATGGCGAACAAAGGTAGACCTTGTAAGTTAACGCCCACTTTACAAGAGAAGATAGTCGAATTATTAAAGTTGGGTATTCCGCCACAAAAAGTTTGCGATCGCGTTAATATCGCCTACAGCACCTACAGAGAATGGATACAACGAGGTAACGGAGAAAATCCGAAAGATCGACCTAACAACGAACAATTTGCCGATTTTTCGGCAGAGGTTAATAAGGCGATCGCAATTGGTGAAATTAATTTATTGCAAAATATCAATAATGCAAGTAAAAATGATTGGCGGGCTGCTGCTTGGATTTTAGAAAGAAGATTTCCCGAACATTGGTCTAACAACCGTCGCGTAAAGGAACAAGCGGATAAAAAGGTCGAACAACTTTTAAATAAGTGGAGATGAAGCAAGCGATCGCATCAAGTATTAATTAGAGTTACGATCTTTGCAATTGTTTGTCTTAAGTAGATAGATGAAGGCTAAGAGGCTCGCAGTCACTCAATATAGCTTTAGATTGGTAAATCAATAAATACCGATCGCGATTTGAATTGCCCTTTGAATACGGGCGAATGATTCGGGGGTTATTTCGCCATAAGGACCATGTTCGAGATATTTTTTCTCTATATTTGTCAACACATCGCACATTGCTACAGAATCCACATTCAATCCTCCCTCGCCTTTTCGCAATGAACTGCTACGACCTGCTTCGCGAGGTCATAGTATCTAAAAACCTCGGTCAATTCAGGGACGGTTTTATTCGTCCTATTAGCTTCCCGTCTCATAGGCTCATGCCTCCACAGGCAGAACCGCCAGTTCCGTGCGGTTA
>NZ_JBZNBU010000265.1:0-1346 GCF_058530065.1 Waterburya sp.
AATTATTTCGGGACTAAAATTCACGTTTTTATTTTTTTGATAGCTATACTAAGAGACTGTTTGTAAACAAAAGATAAAAGCTAGGAATGACTGGGAGACGGGGAGACGGGGAGACTGGGAGACTGGGGGAAAGTATTCCTGATTTATTCAAAGAGTGCGATCTTTGCGATCCACTCTTTAAAACAAAGGTAGGGCGCATCCATTATTGTTATTTAATATTTCTTTTACAAACAGTCTCTAAGATCTTACACCGAGTATGTATTTAATCTGTGCTACGAGGCGACTAGGTGACTAGGTGACAGGGTGACTAAGTGCTACTACCTAATTACTTACCTTGTCCTCATCTAACTTTGTACGGCTATGACTACTATTGGGATAGTGGCGGTATTGAAATTATCTTTACCAGTACCACTTCCCTATTTCTATTTGGTGGATAAATAGCTGTTTATTCGTATAACCAAGATTGTCTAACGGGTTGCCAGTTGACTAATTCTTCGGCTGTGAACCATAAATTTATCTCTGTTTGAGCAGTTTCAATCGCATCAGAACCATGAATTAGGTTGCGTCCAATACTAACGCCAAAATCTCCACGAATCGAACCAGGATCGGCAGTAGTAGGATTAGTAGCACCAATGAGATTTCTCGCTGCACTGACTACGTTTTCTCCTTCCCAAACCATCGCAATTACAGGTGCAGCCGTAATAAATTCAATCAAGCTATTGAAAAAAGGTCTTTCTTTATGAACCGCATAGTGTTTTTCTGCTAAATCGCGAGAAACTTGTACCATTTTAAGTCCGATAAGGGTAAAGCCTTTGCGCTCGAAACGGTGAATGATTTCTCCAGTTAAATGACGCTGTACGCCATCGGGTTTGATCATGATAAAAGTGCGTTCCATATTTTCCTCAAGAGTTGGTTGCAAAATGTCACAAATTTTAGAGTAACTCAGATTCGGGCTTTTTTAACCTGCTTGATTTTGGAAGTATAGCGTTTCTCATTTTATAATTTCGTTATTGTGGAATCTAACAAAAGGACAACTTGAAGCAAATGCGCGATCGCCATGGTAAAAAAAGTGACTTATAATTTGAAAAATATATTTTTTTGTAATGTAAATTCAATATATCTATGAGAATTAACTATGCCGTGCGATCGCGATCGCATTTTTAGAACCTAAGTTTATCGATCTCTAATATCTTTACTGAATCAGGATTTACTGCGCTTTTCACATGGGTAGACCACATAATTAAACTTTAAAAACTAAGAACTAAGAACTAAAAACTAAAAACTACGAACTAGTAAATTTTCCCAGAGAGCTATTCAACTGAAAACGGCTGTAAGTAAAATTGATG
>NZ_JBZNBU010000266.1:0-2526 GCF_058530065.1 Waterburya sp.
GTGGTCTAAAACCGCAAAGGATTCTGGTTCGTACCAATAAGCGACAGGAAAAGGTAGGGGATCTTGGTTCAAATTGGGCAAACGCTCTATTTCCCAAGCCAGATCGTAACCCAGCCAACCCAACCAACCACCAATAAAAGGAAGATGAGCTACTTCTGGATTATACGTTTTCGGTCTTTTTAAGAGCGATCGCAAAAAAGGTAATATTTTTCCCGTCTCAGGAGTCCATAATTGAGCTTTTCCTGCGATTTTTCGTGGCGATCCCCCACAGATAGAATAACGAGCCAGTTGGGGATATTCTGGGTCGGCTATGCTAGGACTTTCTAAGAGAGTGGCAATTTCTAACTCGCCATATAAAGCGACAAAAATTTCTGAAGCAGTACGATTTTTTAAAGGTAGCGATCGCCAATACCAAGGTTTTAAATCCTCGTGTAAAATTACATCCATTGTTTGGGTTGGTTAAAAACATTGAACGACTAACAACTAACAACTAATAACTAATAACTAAAATGTTCCGCCAATAAACCAACGAGCGCACCAAAAAGGAATCAGAATACCCAAAGCAATCCAGTCGCTCAGTCTTAGTTTTAGTTGATGCCATTGGACTCGATGTTTTTGAGGAGTTGTAAAACCTCTCACATCCATCGCTACGGCAATTTGTTCGGCTCGAAGTAATAAATTTTCTAGCAGTTTTTCGGAAACGATCAGCCACAGTTGCCCACTACGACGCAAACCAAGCTTTTTCCAGTCTATCGCCCTAGTGCGTACGGAGCGAACTAAATTTTGTACTTCTTCTAAGACTAGAGGAATAAAACGCAAGGAGAGAGTTAAAGTTAGAGTAATTTCTGAGACAGGTAAATTCAGACGACGTAAAGGACTCATCAGGTCGTCTAACCCTTCGGTGATTTCTTCGGGGGCAGTAGTTAGTAAATATAAACTAGTACTATAAATTAGGGTGAATATTAGGGTAGAAATTCTAATCGCCACATCCAAAGAACGACGGGTAACTACCAAACGCGGTAAAAACGCGAAAGCTGGTTGCTCGAAAAGAACATAACGATAGTCTGTGGCGGGGGGTAGGGAAACGTTGCATTCACGATTTTGTAGCTCTAGAGAAGTATTACCTGGGTCTGCTATTTGCGATATTTCGGGACAAAAAGCAGGCTCTCTAGGACTGTAACTTACTGCCAAACTATCGGGAGAAACGCTAGCAAACAATAGCATAAAAGAGCAAAGCAATAGCAACCACCCCATTTGTTTGCTCCAAACTCGAAAGGGAATTCTAGCTGCTATGGTTAATAAAATCAGAGATGCTGCCAAACCAATTCGCCAAAGAGGATTGCTCAATAGAGGAGCAACTAAAAAAGTCATTAACCAGACTAATTTGACTCGCGGATCGATTCGGTGCAGCCAAGTAACGGGTTGTTCTAAATAAGAACCAATAGGAAGCGATCGCAATAAATCCATTTTAGATTTTGGTAATTAAGCAAATAATTTCTTTCCCCTTTCTTTTTGTACCCCTATTCGATCGAAAACTATTGATATCGATCGCGCTGACGACGAATTTCTCTGGTAGCTGCTTCGTGTTCTCTCAAAGTTTTACTAAAAACATGAGTACCATCATAGCGAGCAACGAAATACAAGTAATTAGTTCTTTCTGGGTTGAGAGTGGCTTTCATACTTTTTATGCCAGGGGAAGCAATAGGGGTGGGAGTCAAACCAGGGTTTATATAAGTATTATAAGGGGATGGAGTTGCTACTTGGGCGTAGGTTAGGGGCTGGTCTGCGGTTTGTCGGATACCCAAGCCATATTCTACAGTGGGGTCTGAGCCTAGAGTCATGCCTTTTTCCAATCGGGCAGTAAAAACTCCTGCAATCTTTCTTCTCTCTTCTCCGACTACTGCTTCTTTCTCGACAATACTAGCTAAGGTTACCCAATCTAATAAACTCATACTAGGTTGTTCGGCTTCATACACTGGTAAAGCTATTTCTGCAAAGCGATCGAGCATAGTATCAATTATCGCTTGGGGGTTACTCTGGCGATCGCTGCTAATTTTATAGGTATCGGGATATAAAAAACCTTCTAAGATGGGTAAATCTTCGGGCAACCAAGGGTATTTATCGTAAGGAATTTCGGTTACCGCATTGTTGAATTCTTCAGCGGTAAAATAGCCCAAAGACTCAAAATGTTTTGCCATTTGTCTGGTAGACCAACCTTCAGGAATAGTAAAATTAGTCTGCATGATTTCTCCTTCCCAGATCTTGCTGGCAATATCTGACAAAGACTCTTCGGGAGAGATTAAATAAGTACCTGCTTTGAAGCCACCTTTGGAGTCTGTTACTTGTTTGAGTTTCGTCCAAATCTTCCAGGTATTACTAGATCTAATCAATTCAGCATCGGCTAATTCTGCTCCGATTTGGTTACCCCCAACACCAGATTTAACGGTGAATATTACTTGTTTTTCTCTATCTATTTCTTGTCCTTTGGCTTCTACGGGGGCAGTTATACCTTTCCAACCAGCCCAA
>NZ_JBZNBU010000267.1:0-10502 GCF_058530065.1 Waterburya sp.
GCAGGAGTACAGGGAATTCAAGTTATTAAACGCAATAGTCAAGAGCGCAGAATCAATGAATCTAATGTATTTCCTCTGGTATTATTGCCGACGCTCCAGAAGCTAGCAGTAGAGGCTGTAACCCCTATCGGAGAGGAACTATATACAGTCAGAGTTAGTATCGTCACTCAACCAACTATCGGCAAAAAACAACGTTTGAGTCTGTTGCTTAACTCGATTACTGGAGAGCGAGATCGAGAATACAACTTTAAAATTCCCCCTCTAGAAGCTGACAGCGATCGCCTGATTGCCGAAATTGCGCCCATTGCTGCTGGAGAATATTTAGCTCGTCTACAAGTTGATGGAGTAGAGAGTTTATTAACCGTAGATACAGATAAAAATAGTCCTAATTATCAAAAGTTTATCGCACCTTTATTAATTGTTAGTGGTTAGTGGTTAGTGGTTAGTCGTTACATCTGTTGCAAATTGTAGGAGTAAGAGCCATGATCTCTCTTGTTGTTGTCAATCTCAAACAAAAACTTTATTTAAAAAAAGCCATTGCCAGTATCTTAAAAATCATAATATTAATCACTGCAATTCCCTTAAGTACGGCGAGCGCGATCAAGCCAACTTCTGCTCAACAGATTATTCCCAACAGTGATGGCACAATGACGGTTGTTACCCAAGATGGTAGTAGCTTCAACATCGACGGCGGTACATTATCGGGAGATGGCAAAAACCTGTTTCATAGTTTCCGAGAATTTGGTCTAGATGCAGGGCAAATCGCCAATTTTTTATCAAATCCCAACATTCAGAATATTTTAGGACGCATTAACGGCGGTAATCCCTCTCTTATCGATGGTTTAATTCAAGTTACTGGGAGCAACTCTAACTTATTTTTAATGAATCCTTCGGGTATTATCTTTGGTAATAATGCTACTCTAAATGTCCCTGGAGACTTCACTGCTACCACTGCCACAGGTATTGGTTTCGGAGATAGTTTGTTTAATGCCGTAGGAACTAATGACTACCTCAACCTAGTAGGAAATCCCGACAGTTTTAACTTTGCCAGTGACGAATCAGGAGTAATTCTTAATGCAGGAAATTTAGCAGTAGCAGAAGATAGTAATATCTCGTTAACTGGTGGCAAAGTAATTAATACAGGCAATATTGAAACCGAAGGCGGTAATATTACCGTTGCTGCCATCCCAGGAACAAACCGCGTCCGCATTTCTCAAGAAGGACAATTATTAAGCTTAGAAGTACCCATCCCCCAAAACTCTGACGGGGAAGCTTTACCAATTCAAGTTACCGATCTGCCCAACTTGCTCAGGGGATTACCTGTAGATATAGATACGGGGTTAGCAGTTGCAGCCAACGATGATGTTACTGTAGCTGATTCTAATACTGTAATTCCCAATGAACCAGGAACAACTATAGTTTCGGGAACAGTTGACGCGAGTAGTAATACTCAATCTGGAGATGTTGGTGGAGAAGTAAATATTTTAGGGGATAAAGTTGGTTTAATTGATGCCGATGTAGATGCTTCTGGAGATGCTGGAGGCGGAGAAGTATTAGTCGGTGGAGATTATAAAGGACAGGGAACAGTACCCAAGGCCGAGGTTACTTTAGTTGACAGCAATTCAACAATTAAAGCAGATGCCCTGCAAAATGGTGATGGTGGCGAAGTAATTGTTTGGTCTGACAGTACCACCAGAGTCCACGGTGATATTAGTGCCAAAGGTGGTTTAAATTCAGGTGATGGTGGTTTTGTGGAAACCAGTAGTTCTGGATTTTTGGATGTTACCAGCAGTCCTAATACTTCAGCAACCAATGGTGTTGGGGGAACTTGGTTGCTCGATCCTCATAATGTCACTATAGTCAATGCTATAGATGGATTCAATTTTCTTCGGATAGACGAAAACAATCCTTTCACCGCTATAGAAGATGATGCTCTTATTGCTGTTGGTACTATTCAAAATGCTCTTGAAAATGGTTCTAATGTGATTGTCTCTACAGGAACTACAGGAAATCAAGATGGAAATATTACCCTTGCAGCAGATCTTGATTTTGATGGTACGGGCGAAAGTACTTTAACTTTTGAGGCAGCAAATAACATCATAATTGGGGATTCATCTGGACAAGGACAAATATTTGATAGTGACACTACTACTTCTACTGATACTTTAAACTTATCCTTAATTGCAGATGCAGAAAGAGATAATGACGCAAACATAGTAGGTAACGGTCTAGGTAGAGTTGAAATCAATCAACCTATCTCTACGGATGGTGGGAATATTGAAATTATCGGAAGACAGAATGAAATAGAAAACACAGATGATGGAAATGCTGATGGAATCAATATAAGTTCTCCAATCAACTCAGGTGGAGGAAATATTACTTTAACTGGTACTCGCACTGGTACTAGTACTAGCAACATTGATGACGGGATCAAGATCAGATCTCCAATAGACTCAGGTGGAGGAGATATTACTTTAACTGGTACTCGCACTGGTACTACTGGGGGTGATGAAGACGGAATCTGGATATCTTCAGATTCTCCAATCAACTCAGGTGGAGGAGATATTACTTTAACTGGCAACAGTAATATTGATGAAGGAATAGAACTATTTTCTTCTATAGATTCAGGTGAAGGAAATATTACTCTAAACAGCACCGAAGGAGCGATCTTCACAGGAGATATAGACAGTTCTGGAACAACTGGTGGTGCAATTAATCTCGATTCTGCTACTACTATTAACACTGGAAATATTGATTCTAGGGGTAGCAACGGCAATGGTGGAGATGTCACTCTTAATTCTGGAGAAGATGACAATATTCGAGTCGGTAGTATTCGTGCAGAAGGAAATAATAACAATGGAGGCGATATTCAAGTCAATGTTGACAATGACAATCCTGGTTTATTTTTTGCCGACAATAGTTTTACTAACAATGAAGTTCCCACTAGTATTTTGACCAATAGTTCGAGTTCGGAAGCGATCGCCATCAGACATGGTGGTAATGGCGAAATTCCTTTTGAAGTAGCTAATCCCAATCTCTTACAACAAAATAACCCCAACGGAACAGTCGGAGCAATTAGTGGGGGAGGAAATAGTCAAATAAACGATGGTTCTTTCTTGTTCACCGAACAAAGAGGGAATATTAGGATCTTTTCGGTCGATTCACCAGAACCACCAGAACCAGAGCTAGATAATAATGACTTAGGTAATTTCGATTCTAAAACATCATCTCCTGTTGAAACTGTTGCGACTGCAACTAATAACCTCCCTCAAAAACTGGAGATTGCTTCTATTCCTCAAGCCAGAACAATTCTCAGAGAAATCGAACGGCAAGCAGCCCAAACACCTGCATTGGTTTATGTTAGTTTTACTTCTCCAGAAATCAAAGCAAGAACTAATAACCCCGACCAATATTTTGCTAGAGCGGAAAGTTGTCTGACCGCAGAATATCAAGAAGCTCTGGGATTAAATGAAACTCAAGTAGAACCAACAATTTGTCTTGCTGCTCAACCAAGCGATAAATTGGAAATCTTAGTGGTCACTCCAGAAGGAGAACCGATTTTTGTTCCTGTAGATGTCACTCGTGGGGAAGTAGAAACACAAGCCAGAAAATTATATAATGAGGTTTCTAGGGGGCAAATAGCTTGGCAAGAACCAGCCTTATTACTCCATGAATGGTTAATTCGGAGTATTGAAGAAGAACTAAAAACCAGAGAAATTGATAATTTACTATTTGTTTTACCGCCAAAATTACGTTCTCTTCCCTTAGCTGCCCTTTATGATATCAGTACCGATCGATTCTTAATTCAAAAAGGTTACAATATCGGTCTTGCTCCTAGCATTAACTTGATGAACACTACTTATGGTAAAGATGTTCAACAGGCATCGGTATTGGCTTTAGGAGCTTCTAAGTTTCAGGCAGATCAACATCAAAAAGATCTTAATGCAGTAGAAGTGGAGCTACCGCAAATTGTCAATCTACGTGGTGGTCAAGAACCGATTCTCAACGAGCAATTTACTCTCGAAAATCTTCAGACTAATCTAGACCGCAATAATGTACCGATTGTGCATCTTTCGACCCATGCTGACTTTAGCACGGAAAATACAGATGATATCTACATTCAGCTATACAATCAGAAGCTAACTTTAAACGAATTGCGATCGCTCGATCTGCAAGTAGGAGCTAAGGATTTAGAGTTATTAGTTTTATCCGCTTGTCGCTCTGCTTTTGGTAACACTGATGCGGAATTAGGCTTTGCTGGATTAGCGATCAAAGTGGGAGTAAAAACGGCGGTGGGTAGCTTATGGAAAGTTAGCGATCTGACCACCCCCAGTTTAATGATTGAATTTTATCGTCAATTGCAAACTTCTCCGTTCAAAGCAGAAGCCTTGAGATTAGCTCAAGTCGCAATGAGGAATAAGGAAATCACCATCGATCTCAAAAATCAGCAAATGATTACCAGTTGGGGAGAAATTATCGAGTTACCAAACAATGTAGTTGCAGATTCCCTAAAAAGCTATATCGGAGACATTAGGGTCAATAAAACTAATCTCCAAGAGCGTCAAATTCTTAGTATTAAGGGTCAAGATATACGGTTACCAGACAATGTAGTTGCAGATTTACTAAAAAATAATGTTAGGAAAATCGAAGTCGATTCTCTCGATCTAGAAAATCTTCAAATAATTACCGCTCGGGGACTAGTAATTGAGTTACCAGAAACCGTAGTTGCCAAATTATTAGACAATGCAGCCCAAGCCATTGATTTGTCCCATCCTTACTACTGGAGTCCTTTTACCGTTATTGGTAGCCCTTGGTAATTTATATAGTTTCCAACAGATTAAACCCGATACTGCCCTGTTCTGATGTATTTTTGCCATAGAATTCTGGAGAGATGAGAAGATGTTACGCAAAATTTTAGGTATAAGTACCGCGATCGCATTAGCTTCTTGCTTAATTGGTAGTAATAGCTCCACTACTGTTGCTGTTAATCTTATCGATCGGAAACAAACGGAATTATCTAGTAGAGATCTAATCGCCCAGGCTCGTGTTTATCGAGTGCGATTGGGAGACACTCTAGGGGGAATTGCTTATCGCAATGGCTTGAGTTTGTCTAAAATTTTAAATTACAATCCTCAGCTAAAATCACGCCCTAATTTAATCTATGTGGGGGAAATGATTAATTTAGGAGCTAGTGGCGCAACCTCTATTTCTCAACCATCTTCTCATTCAGCATCTTCGGGAAATAAATATACTGTCAGAAGGGGCGACACTTTGGGGGGAATTGCCATTCGTCATGGTTTAAGCTTAAACAAAATACTAGATTACAATCCTCACCTAGTTTCTCGTCCCAATAGAATTAATGTGGGAGAAAGAATTAATGTTGGTTTTACTAGAATTATTCGACAATCTACAACTAGTCGAGAATCTCCAACAAACAGAACAAACAGTCCTAATCAATCAGAAAATACATCACCCACTATAATCCCAAAGGCTGAATCATCTAGAAGAACCGTTGCTTTTAAGGGGTTACCCACAATTAGAAAAGATGGCTCTAGTAGTATAGGGGCAATTAGAGGTAACGAAGATGAAGCTTGCACTCAAGCGGGAGAAAACATGAGAGCGATCGCGCCTGAAAATGGTTTGGGTTATACTTTCGATGATTATCCTTATTTCTTCTGGTATTTCCCTGGAATAGAATCAGGCTCTGTTCCTATTTCATTAGATTTAGTAGGCTCAAAAATGATAGAAGTTAACGGTCAATCCAGAACTTTAGGTGATGCTACTCTCTATACAAAAAACCTAAACCTCGATCGCCCTGGTATTATTGCTTTTCAACTTCCTGCTTCAGAATCGAACCCACTACAAGAAGAACAAGAATATACATGGCGGATCAATATCCAATGTACTGAAGAAACTTCAATGTCCCTGAATTACTCCATGAAAAGACTATCTACAGATAATCCTCAACTTACTGACAAACTAGAAACCGCCCCTGTAGACCAACATCCCGTAATTTATGCTGAGTCGGGAGTCTGGTTCGATGCTCTCAAAATGATTGCTTTGCAAAGAGAACAAGCCCCAGGAGAACCCACTTTAGAAAAAGACTGGAATCAAGTTCTAAAAATTATTGGTTTTGACGATTTAATTGGCGAGCCTATCCAATATATCGAGTCAAACTAGAGCAATCAATAGCTTTAATTCCGCCCTCTGATGCAGTGTCACAGAATGTCACTAATCAATTAAATCCAACCTTTAATTTCATTATCAGTTAAGGGTTTTTCTAGCTTAGAATATTCACTTTGTGCAGCTTGTAAAATATGTTTCATCTGTACTGATTCCTGACTGTGGGCAGCTAAAAAAGCAGCGTTAATGGCAATATTGCGAATGTTACCTCCCGCAACGTTTAATTTAGCTAATTTTTCAAAACTTAAATTGTGGGTGGGAGTACGATCGGGAAAAATTCTTTGCCAAATGGCTATGCGCTGGAGGCGGTCGGGAAAGGGAAACTGGACTATAAAACGGATACGACGTAAAAAAGCGCGATCTAAGTCGTCTTTTAAATTTGTAGTTAAAATTGCCAATCCTTGATAGGATTCGATTCTTTGTAATAGATAGCTAACTTCCATATTGGCATAGCGATCGTGACTATCTTTTACTTCCGATCTTTTGCCGAATAAAGCATCAGCTTCATCGAATAATAAAATTGCACCACATCCTTCTGCTGAATCGAAGATTTTTTTGAGGTTTTTTTCTGTTTCCCCGATATATTTACTAACAACAGAACTCAAGTCAATGCGATAAACGTCTAACTGTAATTCATTGCCTAATACTTCGGCTGCTAAAGTTTTTCCCGTACCACTAGCACCAGCAAATAAGGCACTAATTCCTAAGCCTCTAGCACTTTTGTGGGCAAATCCCCAATGATGATAAACTTGCTCTTTATGACGAATATGGGTAGCTAGTTCTCGTAAAATATTTAATTCTGATTCTGGTAAAATTAGATCTTCCCAAGTTACTTTAGATTCAATTCTTTGTGCTAGTTGTTCTAAGTGAGGGCGAGACTGAATACGGCACATTTGCCATAATTGCTCGTTAATATTTTGTTGATCGCTGCCATTAGTTTCTAGGGTTTTTAATTGCAAACAGATACTTTCAATGGTAGGTAAATTAAGATTGAAATAAGAGACTAGATCGTCAATTTTTCCGTTGAATTGGGGAATAGTTTCTACTAAAGACTCCGACCACAAGCATCTTTGCTCTTGGGGAGTAGGTTTTTTTACTTCAATAGTAATAAAAGATTCTTGTCTGGGGTGACGGCGTTCTTGACTAGAAATAATCATAGGACAACCCAAATTATCTAGTAATAAAGATATCAATGTTTCCTTAGCGCGATCGCTATTTTCCCAGTAATCGCAATCAAGAAAAAAAGCACTTTGATTGAGTAGCCATTCTCGTTCTAAAAAACATTTCAAGAGATCGAGTTGACTGGGATCGTTGGGTAATATTTCAGCAGAAATTGCATAAAGATTAAACTGTAATTTTTTAACAATAGCAGTGGCGATCGCTCGTTTACTAGCAGTATCTTGACCGTATACATGAATAATGGGAAAATCTGTTACTTGTAACCAAACTCGTACTAAGTTATCGACAATCTTTTGGTGCGATGGTACTAAACTATGTCTATCGTCAACTATCTCTAGTAGTCCCATTAACTTTTCATTTAAATGCTTTGTTCCTAGTAAATAATGTAAAATTTGTTCGTCAATTACTAACTCTTTGGTAGTCAAGCTATTACTATTATCTTTAAGTTCAATTAGTCGCCAACGCCTTAGAGGAGAATGGGGAGTTATACTATCCCAATGAGGATTATCTAAAGTCGATAAAGCCAAACTAAAAGTAGGATAATTAGTCAGATCGCTTCCTTGGGCTTGTCCGCATAATAAACCCCAAGCTCGATCTATTTCCATTCCCGCACAAAGTAATAAGATATCTTTTTCAAACGGGGATAACTTAAAGCGATCGCAAATAACTTCCAGAGTAAAAGATGGAATAAGTTTTGATAATTCTCTATCGTCTAAATTAAAATTTTGAGCTTCAATAGTAAGTGATTCTTTACTAGCTATTTTATCGTAAAGTCTTTGTTGAATCCTAGACAATTCCTGCATTAAGTAGTTGTTATTTAGTTCTTGCCAGTTATCGGCGATTATTACGCTATCCATTAGTAATAAAATTAATTTGTCCTACAAAAAGTAAACTATTTTAAAATTTCGTCTAATTAATGTGAATTTAGGCTGAAAAAATAATAGATTTAAGGTAAAGAGTCCCGATTATTTCTCGTTTCAGATAAAACGGTTAGATTTGCTGGAGGCGATCTTAACTATGAGCTTCGATTACAAAGTAGAAAAACCATTATTAAATTCGAGTTTTATCTCTACATCTTCTAACTTACAGACAAAATCTCCTCTAAGAGATAATTCTCCAGAAAAATTTTCAGAGAGTAAATCTCTGCCCCATATTCAGGCAAGGCAAAGGCTGAGAAAATACGGGCATAATCTCAGTAAAATTCCCCTTTCTTATCATCCCACTTCCTTACAAACTAAATTAACCATTGGAAGACCAGGAGACCAATACGAACAAGAAGCAGACCGAGTTTCCCAACAGGTAATGAATATGCCTCAACCCATACAACGTCAAGAAGATAGGGAAGAGGAGATGCAAATGAAACCCGAAGTACAACGGGAGGAGATGCCCAAAGAAGAGGAAGAGGAAAAGATACAAGCTAAATCTCTAGCTAATGTCATTACTCCTATGGTGCAACGGGAAGAAATGCCCAAAGAAGAGGAAGAAGAACCAGTACAGGCTAAATCGGATAGTGCAACAGCCAGCACGGATGGCTTAGAACAACAGTTAAATAATAGTAAAGGTGGTGGTACTCCTTTATCAGATGATACACGAGCTTTTATGGAATCTCGTTTTGGCACGGATTTTAGTAACGTCAAAGTACACACCGATAGTAGTTCGGTGCAAATGAATCAAGATATTCAAGCCCAAGCCTTTACTCACGGTCAAGATGTCTATTTTAATGCGGGTAAATACAGTCCCGATACTGATGAAGGTAAATCATTATTAGCACACGAGTTAACCCATGTAGTTCAACAACGAGGAGGAGATTAAACCGCACCAAATTTAATTTACTGAATATCGGTTGATTCGGCTTCCACTGGTTTAGGACGTTCTTTGACTTTAACGCCCAGAGTTATTCCATCAATTATAAGCGTTCCTTCCTTATCAAATACCTTTAAAGTACATTTTTGGGTTGTGTTTTCTGGAACATTGAGTTTTTTGCTGCCTTGCAAGTCTAATTTTCCTCCAATACAGTCGAGATGGACTTGAGCATTTTTACCTGTCACCGACCAACTAACCCAAATTGGTTGATCTGCTTCTACTTGTAAAGTTCCACTATCAGAGTTGTTAATTTTAAAATAGTTTAATTTAATTGGTGTTTTAATTAGAATTGGTTCTGGTAGGATAAACTTTTCTATTTTTTTATCCAAGCGTCCATCGGAATCGGATTGTAGCTCGATTCCCAAACTATATTTTCCATCGGTAAGGTTAGGGATATCTATGTTACATGAATAGAGATCGCCTTTGGTTGCCGAACAAAAGTCACTAATATTCTGGGGAGTTATAATTGGCGATGCTTGCAGTTTGTTATTAATAATTAAAGATATTTCATCTTCCCCGACAAAATTATTGATATTGGATATTGTAAAAGACAGTTTAATATTGTGTTTGACTCCAGATTTAGTTACATCAGGTGTTAAGGGATCGAATATAGTTAAAGTCGGTCTGGGTAAAATAGCTATTGGTTCAGTTTCTTGCTTAATAATTTTGCCTTGTTTAGTCAGTGCTTCTAGCTGAAAAATATAAGTTTTAACATCTTTAGCATGATAAAAGATAATGTTTTTACAACGTATTTTATTATTATTGATTTGACATTTTTTAGGTAAATTATTTTGATTGATTAATGCACAATTTTGCGGATTTATTGGTTTGGTAAAAATATAACATTTAGTATTGATAGTATTTGCCCCTAAATCTCGCTCGAAGATAATTAATCTTTCTAGATTTTGAGGATTTTCTACTGACCAATTGACACTAATATTTTGTCCATATTCGTATTCGGTTGTTTCTGATTTTAAAGTAACTTTGGGTTCTTCCGATTTAAGTAATTCCCATATAAACCACGCACAACTAACAATAAGACCGAGAAGTACAGCCGATATTAAAATTAATTGCCACAGAGGACGCGATCGCCAGAACAAACTGCTTTTTAGAGGTAAATTTTTAGGTACTGGAAGGTCGTTTTTATCTATTAGATCGACTTGAAAATTAAATTGCTTAGTTGCTAAAAAAGGTCTTTTCTGCTTAGAGTTGGGTCGAACTTCTAATTTAATTTCGGTAATTTGCTTGGGAGTCAATCTTACTAGAGATTTTTCTAA
>NZ_JBZNBU010000268.1:0-3062 GCF_058530065.1 Waterburya sp.
CTCTGATAGTAGAGTCTAATATATTTTTGCTCATGTCTATTTATTTTATATAGTGCCAATAATCTAAATAGACTAATGACTAACAACTAATGACTAATGACTAAATAAACAATAAAGGCTTATCTTTTAGAGGAGCAAAAGCATCAGAATCAAACTTATATAAACTTGCAGGACGACCAGCACCACGAGATACTTTTACCTTTGTATCTAATAAAAATCCTAGCTTTAATAACCGCGATCTAAAATTAGAATAATCAGAAAAATTTTCGCCTAAAATAGTACAGTAAAGCTGATAAACATCATTTAAAGTAAATTCTGCTGGTAAAACATCAAAAGCGATTGGGCTATATTGCAGTTTATTCTTAAGTCGATGACCACCATAATGCAATATTTCATCGTGATCGAAAGCTAAATTAGGAATCTCGTTTACTTTATACCAAGCAACATTAGTATTCGCCTTAGCAACTATTTTCGCTTCTTCATATCTAACCAAAGCAAAATAACTTACAGATAAGTATCTCACGCCAAAACTATCGGGATTTTCTCTAGGATCTCTACCAGGATCGCCAAAGGAATATAATTGTTCTAAATATAAATTATCCACCTTGATTTTCTCTGCCAAAGTACGATAAGCAGCATCGGTTAAAGATTCTCCTTGACGCACTAATGTTCCTGGTAAACTCCAACAATTTTTATAAGGTTCTTCATCTCTTTTTCGCAGTAATACTAATACTCGGTTGTAGGTAGTATCGACAGAAAAAATAACATTATCTACCCCTACCTTAAAATCAGCTAGTTTTTCCAATTTATTACTTTGTCTATTTTTAAACTGAGAATCTGTTTTCATCTTCTAATATTGTCATTATTAATTATTCATTATTAATTCTGAGTTTTCGCTATACAAATCATGGTGTGCAATATATTCATTCACCCTAGTAGAAACCCAACTACGATCTTTTTTTAATCGATAGGTACTAGAAGAAACTTTGGGTGCATTTAAAGTTGCGATCGCAACTCTTCCTCCTACAGCTTCTAACTTCTTAAGATCTTTTTCTTTAATGGAATATCCCAAGCGAGGTACGACTAATACTTTTACCTCTTCTAGCAATTTTTCAATACGATACCAGCTAGTAATTTGCTCTAAAATATCCGAACCTATTACTAAGGTAAACTCTACTTCTTCTCCCCATTTTTCTCTAGCTTTATGCACCGTTACCAAAGTACGGCGATCGCTTAGCTCGGGATGCAGGTTAATATTGTTATGGGTTAAATTTATGTCGGCAATTGTTAAACCCAACATCGCAGTACGATCTCTTAAAGCAGTTTGATGTTTTTTAAAAGGATTATCAGAAGCCCAAACCACCACGCGATCGTAATGTTGCGATAGCCAGTGTAAAATTGTTTGATGTCCTATGGTTGGGGGATCTGCACTCGTACCAAAAAGAGCAATTTTTTGCATAAATTAATTGTTGATTGTTGATTGTTGATTGTTGATTGTTAATGTTTCTCGCAAGGCTTTTAATTCATGGGAAATATTAACTTTAATAGTTTGGGGGTTATTTATCTCTCTCACATCATCGGGAAGACTGGCTACAGAATTAGCAGTGCGTTGGCGAATTATATTTAGGCTATCGATTGGTTGCAATCTTTGACCGTTGGCTACTACTTTCTCTAACAAGTCTTTCTCTCCGTCGTGGGCTTGTTCGTTTATTAAACCCAACCTGTCAGATTTTATCTCTCCATTTACTATCCTACGAAAGATTTGTTTGCGACCAGGAAAGGATACCTTATTGCTAGACTGCTTCATAGTGGGAATGTCGTCTATCTCTACTAATTTATATACTCCCCCAAGACATCCCC
The DNA here is from genome assembly GCF_058530065.1 of Waterburya sp. NCBI lineage: Bacteria > Bacillati > Cyanobacteriota > Cyanophyceae > Pleurocapsales > Pleurocapsaceae > Waterburya > Waterburya sp. Next base: position 1,861 of record NZ_JBZNBU010000268.1, read on the forward strand.
CCGTAACTAACTTTGTGCCAATACCATAGCCATCTATTACTGCACCTTCTTGTTTTAGTCGGTCAATTTCCCACTCGTCTAGATCTCCACTGGCAAAGATTTTAGTATCGGGTAAGTGTTGAGCTACTTTTTGCGACAATTCTACTAAATCTCCCGAATCGATTCGCACACCCATAACTTTTATCTCTCCCGCCTCTACTTTATGCTGCAATCTTTTTGCTGCTGCGATCGTATCGTAAGTATCGATCAATAAGGATGCTTGAGGGAAATAGTTTTGAAAAGCAGCAAAAGCTTCGTCTTCATCTCCTTCGATCGCGGAAATCGCCATCACCAAGGAATGAGCCATAGTACCTCTAGGTTGTTCTCCCAGGTTTAAAGCTGCCAAAACATTAGAAGTACCATTAAATCCTGCGGCTAGGGCTGCCCTTGCTGCCCACATTGCTCCTTGGGGGCTAAATGCCCTTCTCGTGCCAAATTCTAGTATATTCGCAGTTTTACCTGCAACATTTCTAATTCTCGCTGCTTTAGTAGCAATTAATGTTTGATAGTTAATGGTGTTGAGTAAATAGGTTTCGACTAGTTGTGCTTGCCATAGCGGTGCTTCAATTCTTAAGATTGGTTCGTTAGGAAAAATTACCGTCCCTTCAGCCACAGCCCAAACATCTCCTGTAAAGCTTCCTGCTGCCAATACCTGCCAAAATCGTTCGGGAGCTTGTTTGAATATTCCCGTTCGTTGTAATGTCTCGATCTGTTGCGGGCTAAAGTTTAATTGCTCTAAATATTCTATGGCTTGTGCCAAACCCATCGCGATCGCATAACCAAAATTGTCTGGCAAGTGTCGAAAAAACAATTCAAAGCTCGCTCTTTTAGCTTCAATTTCTTCTCCCACATAGCACGCAGTCATTGTTAATTGATATAAATCGGTCAATAAAGAATAGTCTTGGGGATTTATATTAAGTGCGTTGTTTGCTATAATATCTTTCATAATGGGAATTTTGCTTATTTTTGGTAATTATTACTAAAATAATAATCATTTCAAAATCAAAATGTCAATACCTATTCATAAAATAACTACTAATTGACAACTGAGTATTATTTATGGATGAAATGTCCTAGATGCAACTCTACCAAAACTAGAAACTCGCACCAAGACACAAAATCTGGATAACGCCAATTAATCAATATAATCAAATCTAAAAAAA
>NZ_JBZNBU010000269.1:0-4277 GCF_058530065.1 Waterburya sp.
CAAATTCAATTTAGCGAAACAGCCGAAGACTATGAAGCTTGGGGCGAACCTATTTATCCTGAATTTTCCGCAAGTTGGGGCTTTTTAGATGTGGCTTATCGTACTCCAGAAGAAATTTGGCTTTCGGGAGGAAGTGGTAACTTGCTAGTCAGTGATGATGGCGGTGAAACCTGGTCGAAGGATCGAGATGTGGAAAATGCACCATCGAATTTTTACAAAGTAGTATTTGTTTCTCCCCAAAAAGGCTTTATCCTAGGTGAGAGAGGAACAATACTTAAATATGTCCCCGAAGCTGGTACTGCTACCTAGAAGCTATTTTAGAAATATTTTCTAGTTGTTGGCGGTTACCTTTGTTTCGTATTATGTAGAAAGCTTTAAAACTTTATAATAAGGAGAAATAGAAATTATGGCAGGAGATACTGGAGAACGTCCATTTTCCGATATTATTACCAGCATTCGCTACTGGGTAATTCATAGCGTAACTATTCCCATGCTATTTATTGCAGGGTGGTTATTTGTTAGCACTGGATTGGCTTACGATGCTTTCGGTACGCCTCGTCCTAACGAATATTTTACTCAAGACCGCATTGAGCTACCTGTAATTAGCGATCGCTTTGATGCAAAATCACAAATCAAAGAATTTAATCAATAAAATTTGTTGACAAAAATTAGTTAGGTAAAAAAAATTATGACAGGCAACAGTCCCAATCAACCCATTTCTTATCCCATCTTTACCGTTAGATGGTTGGCAATTCACACTCTTGCAGTACCCACTGTATTTTTCCTAGGCGCGATCGCCTCTATGCAATTCATCCAACGATAGGAGCAAACAAATAATGGATAGAAATCAAAACCCCAACAGACAGCCCGTAGAACTCAATCGTACTTCCCTATACTTGGGTCTACTTTTGATTGCCGTTCTTGGCATCCTCTTTTCTAGTTACTTCTTTAACTAGGGATATATTCTGGCATTGAGTCAGATTCATTTTAATTATTTATAGCAAGTAGGAGATTTATAACAATGTTTGCAGATGGAAGAATTCCTTTGTGGATTGTGGCAACAGTCGCTGGCATGGGTGTCATTGCAGTTGTTGGCATCTTTTTCTACGGTGCTTATGCTGGTGTCGGCTCTGCAATGTAGAGTTCTCGATCGTCTCATCACACCTTTAAAAGTAAAATAGAATAGGTTTGAAAACCGCCCAGTACCAAACTAGGCGGTATTTTTTTTTATTTAGTAAAGAGGTTTGGGATTGTGTGGCGATCGCTTTAATGGTATTATTATTTTTATGATGGGAGTGGTGACTGCAATATATAAGCCCTTATATTTCCATTATGAAGAATATAATTAGTAAACCATATTTTGCGATCGCCAGTCAAGCTTTTACTTGTTAAAAGCGATGTAGCGCGTTGCGGGTCTGTGAACCGTTGTCCTAAAGGATATATCGAAGTGTATCCCTTTAGGGACACCTTCGAATATAGCAACAGAATCAAGAAGCGATCGCTGTTAAGTTTTTTAATCAATCAAGAAAGCATAGCAAAGAAGGCATCATCTAGTTCGTAGCCAAATAATTTTGCCATCGATTGCAAGCGAGACTTTTCTGATATCCCCTGCTGTTTTAACCAGTCAGCCAGAATAAAAATTTTCTTCATCACAAAAAGCTCTAAAGCTTCGGGGTTAAAAATAATTCCCTCCGTGCGGTTGAATTGATGGGGAACTAACATAGCCACATAGCGAGCCAATTCTCCCGATTTCCAATCTAATAAAAATGGCAACCAAGGATACATAGAATCTAATCTCAGATACCACAATCTAATTTCTGGAATTTCTGAAAGTTCGCGGGGGTCATCTGCTTCTCGCTGATAAGCGATTTCAAATTGTAATTGCTGTTCGCAATCTGCCAACTTACCCGTTTCAATCAAAGATTCGATCCGATCTTTAACCACAGCCAAATCTAAATTGTCGATCGATTGGTTGTCTAAAGCTAATTTTATAGTCACAATAAATATTACAGAAATAGAGACAAAGGAATAATTGTATTAAGCTAAAATTAACTTTACTAGTTTTTGACTAGGCACATATATGTATTTTAAGTTAAAGTGGTAATGACTATGTTTAATTCCAGTAAACTTCAATTTCAAATTATCGAGCCTCATCTATGAACAATCCAGAGGCAAAACCAATTAGATCCCTCGAAGATGCTTTAACTCGCTGCCAAGAATTAGGAATGCGAGTCAGTCGTCAGCGTCGCTATATTTTAGAATTACTATGGTCTCACGAAGATCATCTCTCGGCTAGAGAAATTTACGATTTGCTCAATCAAAAAGGCAAAGAAATCGGTCATACCTCCGTTTATCAAAACCTCGATGCTCTATCCGCAGAAGGGATAATTGAATGTGTCGAACGTTCTGATGGCAGACTTTATGGTAATATTAGCGACTCTCACAGTCATATCAACTGTCTCGATACCAATCAAATTATTGACGTTCAAATCGAGTTGCCTAAATCTACCATTGAGAAGATTGAAGCTGAAACGGGAGTCAAAATCACTGACTATCGGATTGATTTTTTTGGCTATAAAAATCAGTAGAATGTGTCTGGTGAGTTGATTAATTCCCATCGTTAAATTTGAAAGCTTAGTAAAATCAACAAATCTAATTTTAAATCGCCACAAGCAGAAAATGCTCCAGAAGAAATAGATTGGGCAGATTTATTAAACGCTGCAATTTATTCTAATCAAGCTGCCATTAATATCGATCGCGAACAATGGAATGATGCTTTAATTAATTTAAACTTAGGGGATGGCAACGATTCGTGAGTTTTACTCTCATATCCGCCTCACCCCCCTATAGAGAGTGAGTTTTAGGAACTATGAATCAGAGAAAATTTAAAATCAAGTGCTGGAGGTTTTTTAAATTCAAATCCAGACTTTAGCTCCCAAAGCGGTTGATATGCTTGCTTGGATATGGACTTAACCCTCCAAGAATCTCTTTCTAAAACGTATTACCTGTTTGAACATACTCCTGCAAGATTCGGCTAATACTCAAATACATTGTAGAAAATCAGACAATTAGAGGCTAAATGATTGTATTTGATGATTTTACGCTACTCTTCTCGACAATTGAGCTGAATCATTCCCGCACTACCAAAACCAATCCACTTAGTAAAGCCATTGAACGCTTCACTCTTATTTTGAAGCTAGATAGTGACTAACCGAATCTTATATTTTGGGGTCGTGTCCTGATAACCGATAGATCAAACAATTATTGCCAACTAAACAGAACTTTAGTGTGGCAAAACTACTAAGATTTGCGACGGTTTATGGCTTTACGACGTTTCTACGTTTCAGACCCCTCCTAGTGTTGCAAATATTAGTGGCAAAAGTTTATACTTTATGCACTATCTTTTGCGACAGATTTCCAGGATGGGGAGGCAAAATTGAAAATCGGGTATGCTCGCGTGAGTACAGATGACCAGAGTTTAGATAGCCAGATCTCGCTTTTGAATGAAGATGGTTGCAAAGAAATCCATAAGGAAAAGATTTCGGGGGCTAAGAAATCTCGTCCCGAACTTAAGAAGCTGCTGGATCGGATTCGAGAAGGTGACACGTTGGTAGTTTGTAAGTTAGACCGCCTGGCTCGCTCGACCAGTCACCTGCTTGAGATCGTCGAAACCCTGCGGGAGAAGAAGGCTTCCTTCCGTTCCTTGGGCGAGCCTTGGGCAGATACTACTTCTCATGCTGGCAAGATGATTATGACCGTTTTTGCAGGTATTGCTGAGTTTGAGCGGGATTTAATTCGCGAGCGAACTAGCGTTGGGCGAGAAGCTGCTATGAAAAGGGGTGTTAAATTTGGTCGTCCGAAGAAGTTATTCCCAGAACAGAAGGAGCTAATTCTCAAATTGAGAGAAGAAGGAAAATCGGCAACTGAGTTGGCTAAAACCTTTAATGTAGACCGTTCTACTATTTATCGTTTGGGTGAATGATATTTTTCAACAACCCACGCTGGCATGGAGGGGCATCTTTGCAACAGAAGCGAAGGAATGAGACTTTTAGTAAAAATCTTCTAAAAAGCGAATAACGAGAAATTGTTGGTAGTGGGTTTGGAACATTATAAAGTTAACGCTTCTACTTTCATGCCACTCGATAATTACCTAGTCAAAAAACGAGTTTTTGTTGATTTACCGTCATTTATTTTTGGTATTCTTATAGCGGGATGGGAGTAGGAATTCCGTAAATTATACATTACTTTCCTAGAGGTGTTTCTGTTTCTTAATTGCC
>NZ_JBZNBU010000270.1:0-11014 GCF_058530065.1 Waterburya sp.
ATCGATCCAAAATTGCCAACCAGACATAAGTAATCGTGCAAAACCAATTGCATAATAGAGATTGGGAAAGGGTTAAGGGTTAAGGGTTAAAGGAATGACAAAAGAGGGATTAGAAATCAGAAATCACTCTCCTAATCCCCCACAGGCTTCCTATTATAGGTTATGAGTTATAGCCCTTCGGGTTCGGGTGCGTTCCCTTGCGCCTTACGGCGACGCGGGGTCACCCTCAATTATAGGTTACTCTTTAACCCAGACCAGGAATAAATTTCAGCTTCTTGGTAGCTTTTTCGGCTACTTGAGAATAGCTTAATTCTCCACAAAGAATTTTACCCATCAATTGACCCGCAGTAGGACGCTTAACTCCCACTTTGTAGGCAATTTTGGGAGCTTTGAAAAATAAATTTGCTAAAAAGTCTGCCTTCGCTAGATTTGCACCCCATTCTTGATTTACTGTTTCGCTATAATCCGCTAGAGCATTGTCATCTCCAGCGATCGCCTTATCGATAGCACTAGCAGCTTGAACTCCAGTATATAAAGCAGGACGAATACCTTCCCCAATCAGAGGATCGACCATGCCTGCTGCTTCTCCTACTAGTAAAGCGCGATCGCTATGGAGAGGTCGATTGGACTCCCACAAGTTTAAAGGATGTTCGCTATATTCTCCCTGGCTGGGATCTGTGCCAAATAATTCGGCATATTTATATAGTTGTTTTTTCAATTCGTCAGCTTTGCCTTTAGGGTTGCGGACATAAGCAGCACTCAAGGAATAGCCGTCGGCTTTAGGAAAACACCACATAAAACCATTTTTCAGAGAACCAAAATCGAAGAAAGCCGTTACTTTACGGCGATCGCTTAATTCTCCTGGTACTTGTAAACTAGCAGCTAAGGTTTGCTTGGCTTCGGCGAATCCTAATAGCTGGGCAACTCTACTATTTGCACCATCGGCTGCAATTAAATATTTTCCTGCAAATTGACCTGCGTTAGTAGTAACTTGCCAAGTTTCCCCTTCTAGCTTAACTTCCTGGACTTCTACACCAGCCTTAAATTCTGCACCTTTACTGACAGCTTGTTCGATCAATAGGCTATCAAACTTATCTCGTTGCACCATCCACATAGGGGTTACACCTTTAAGTTCCACCTCCGCAGGATCTTTCAGGTTGAAAGTGTATTTAACTTGAGAGACTTGGTTTTGTACGACGGAGGCAAAATCAAAATCAAACCATTGAGAGATTGCAGGAGAAACTCCACCGCCACAAGATTTTTTACGAGGAAAATTAGCTTTATCTAATACTAAAACCGAATTTCCTTTGCTAGCTAAATGATAAGCAGAACTACTTCCAGCAGGGCCTGCACCTACGATAATACAGTCAAACATTATTAATACCTTATTTTTATTAAGAAATGTCTCTCAACCTTTTACACAGTAATTCAAGGCAAACAGATCGGTCAACAAACAGTTTTACCAATTCTGCCCCTACGGTAAAAAATGTGCTTGAGTACAATAAGGAATTGATAACTAATTGCCGATAAGTAAAAAGTGCCACCATCTCCAACTCGCATCTTAATCGCAGCAAGCGGTACGGGAGGTCATTTATTTCCCGCGATCGCTTTAGCCCAACAGTTACCCGATTATGAAATCGAATGGTTGGGTACTGCCAATCGTTTGGAAACCAGTCTCGTACCAGATGAATATCCCCTCCATACTATTCCTGTAGAAGGCTTTCAACAAAAATTGAGCCTCAAAACTCTCAAAATAATTTCGGGCTTTATTGCTTCTATTTTCCAAACCCGTAAAATCATCCAAGAACGACAAATCGATGCTGTCTTTACTACGGGAGGCTATATTGCTGCCCCTGCTATTTTAGCCGCACGTTTAGAAAACAAACCTGCGGTAATTCACGAATCAAATTACATTCCTGGCAAAGTTACCAAATTTCTCAGTCGTTGGTGCAATATTACGGCTTTGGGCTTTAATGGTACTGCAAACTACTTACCTCAAAGTGAAACAGTTTATGTCAGTACTCCAGTGCGAGCGCAATTTCTCACGCCTCAACCGATCAATCTAGATATTCCTCAAGATGCTATGGTAATTCTGGTAGTGGGTGGCTCTCAAGGAGCAGTTGCCGTCAATAAATTAGTCAGAGAAGCTGCCCCTGCTTGGTTCGATTTGGGTGCTTATGTAGTCCATCTGACGGGCAAAAACGATCCCGATCTAGATAGTCTCCAGCATCCTCAATATATTGCTTTACCTTTCTCAGACAATATGGCAGGATTATTGCAGCGAGCCAATTTAGCCATTAGTCGAGCGGGGGCAGGTACAATTACCGAACTGGCTTTTACTAGTACTCCTGCGGTATTGATTCCCTATCCCTACGCAGCAGAAAACCATCAAACTTATAATGCCCAAGAACTAGCCGATGCAGGGGCAGCAGCAATTTACCAGCAATCGGAGCTTACTGCTGAGATTTTACAAGAAAAAGTATGCCGTTGGTTGCGATCGCCAGAATTGTTAGCAGAAATGGCAAATAAAGCTCAAAGTCTCGCCGTTACCGATAGTGCCGCCAGATTGGCACAGATAATTCGTAACTTAGTTAACCAATAAATAGTAGTCAGATAGAAATAATGCTCAACTACACCAAGCCTCTTTATCCTTTACTACTTGCTTCTGCTAGAAGCGATCCCGAATCCGCCCACCGCCAGATGCTCGATATTTTGCATAACCTCGAAGTTAATCGTCATTCTCTTTGGGGTAATTTGACCATTAAGCAACTAGAAAAATCTTTTTGCTTCCAAGATTCTCGCCTACAACAAACATTATGGGGTTTAGATTTTAAAAATCCTTTTGGGTTAGCACCAGGATTTGATAAAGATGGCACGGCTGCCAATATTTGGAGTAGTTTTGGTTTTGGTTTTGCCGAACTAGGTGCGGTTACCCTCCACGCCCAACCAGGAAATCCTCGTCCTCGGATGTTTCGTCTCCCCGAAGATCAAGCTGCTTTAAATCGCATGGGTGCAAATAACTTAGGTGCTGCCGTCATGGCAGATACTCTCGCGCAATCTTGGCGCAGACAAGCCCGTAAAATTCCCATTGGGATTAATCTCTGTAAATCGAAAATTGCTCCTTTAGAAGAGGCAGCAGTAGATTATGTAGGCAGTTTTCAATATTTAGAAGATGTTGCCGACTATTTTGTCATTAACGTTAGTTCTCCCAATACCCCAGGATTGCGATCGCTCCAAGCAGGGGAACAGTTAGAACCAATCCTATCGGGCTTGCAAACCGCAAATACCCAAAAAAAACCGATTCTAATTAAAATAGCTCCCGATTTGGAATGGGAAGATATTAAGGATATCCTCAATTTGGCTGATAATTACAATCTTGCTGGGGTAATTGCTACCAATACAACTATTAGTCGCGATCGCTTGAATACTAAAATTCTTAAAGAAACAGGCAAAAGCATTCAAGATGAGCCAGGGGGAATTAGTGGCTTACCTATCAAAGAAAGAGCTACAGAAGTTATTCGCTTTATTTATCGAGAAACAGGCGGTAAATTGCCGATTATCGGTGTGGGTGGTATTTTTAACGAAGAAGATGCTTGGGAAAAAATTATTGCAGGGGCAAGTATCCTACAAGTTTATACTGGCTGGGTATACGAAGGACCTTGGATGGTGAAAAATGTTTTATCGGGTTTATTAACCAGACTCGATCGCGAAGGATTGAATAATATTAGCGAAGCTGTCGGTTTAGAACACGAGTAAAAATCACTATTTGAAATATTTTTCTAATGACTAACCGTCAAAATATCGCGCGCGGAGCATTGTTAATCGTTGCTTCAGAATTAAGCTTTGCTCTCAGCGCAGCTATCATTAAATCGATTTCTGCCTCGTTACCTAATGAATCAATTGTATTTTTTCGTAATTTCTTTGGGTTGGTTATTCTTGCGCCTTTTCTCTTAAAGGCTAATCTCAAAATCTTAAAAACAGAACGTTTACACCTCCATCTAATTCGTTCTGGCTTTGGTATGGGGGCAATGTATTGTTTTTTTTATGCTTTAGGTAAAATCCCTTTAGGAGATTCGATGTTAATCAAATGTACCATCCCCTTAATTATTCCTTTTATCTCTGCTGTGTGGTTGTCAGAAAAAATAATTAGGCAGGTAATTTTAGCTGGTATTTTAGGATTTATTGGCGTTTTTTTGATTTTAGAACCGACTGGAGATACTAATCCAGCAAGCTTAGTTGCCTTGGCTAGTAGTTTGATGGCTGCAATGGCTTTTGTATCCGTACGCAGGCTTTCGGCGACAGAACCAACTTTACGGATCGTGACTTATTTCGCTATGGTTGGTCTTTGTGTTTCAGCTATACCTTTAATTTGGTCTTGGCAATCTCCCACTTTAAAACAATATTTAATGTTATTAGGGATCGGATTGACTACTACTATCGGTCAATTATTATTAACTCGCGGATATCAAAATGCTCCTGCTGCGAGTGTGGGAATTTTTACTTATACTTCTGTCCCTTTTGGAACTTTTTTAGGTTGGTTATTTTGGGACGAACTACTAGATAGTAATTCTTATTTTGGGGCTATTTTAATTATTTTGGCTGGCTGTATTATCTTAAAAATGAAATCTCACGATTGATGAAATGACCAAACATTGAATATTTTGATAGTTATTAATTAAAAAAAGCTTAATCTTTTCGCGATCGCTATTTTTTTAGAGCTACGATCTAATTCATCCAGCTACAGATATTAGTTAAATAACTAATATTTTAGTCCCAAATTATGGGGGAAGTAATATGTTAGAGCTAATTTCCACCAACTCGGAAAAAACAATTGGATTCGCGATCGCAGGAAAAATCGAATCTGACGATATCAACCTAGTTACTCAGGCGATCGAACAAAAGCTGAAAACCCATGACAAGCTTAGGATTTATGCTGAAATAAATAAAATGCAAGGTATGTCGATTAAAGCTTTAATTAAGGACATTAGTTTTGCTCTAAAACATTTCCGAGATTTTGATAAAGAAGCTATTGTGGCAGATAGCAAATGGTGGCAAAGATTTGCTGTATTAGGCAACAAGTTAGCACTAACTACGGAAGTAAAATATTTTTCTTTTGCCGATAAAGAACGAGCTTTACAATGGATTAATAGTTAAAGATTATTCAACAACAGCTATCTTCTAAACTTCAAAAGCTGACTGAATATAACTTTCAATCGTTAATCGATATGGTGCGATCGCGACTGGTATGCCCAAATCAAAATTCTGCAATTGTTCGATATTTTTTAGTTCGGCTGGTTGTTTTGTTTTCATATAACTAACTAGTGCCACGTCAAAACGACAGGGAAACTCTGCTAATTGTGGATATTTTGCTAAAAATGAAGACGCAGTTTTAATAATTTTCTCTTGTTTGCCAGCATTGATAGCCAACAATCCATTTTCGTCCCAGTTATTTTTACTGCGAGTTTTTACCTCTACAAACAGAATAGTTTCATCCCTACAATCTTGGGCAATAATATCTATTTCGCCCCAACGACAACGCCAATTTTGCTGCAATATTTTGCAGTTAGATAATTCTAGCCACCTGATTATTAACTGTTCCCCTAAAGTACCAATATCCTGCATGAAAAGTTATTGAGAATTACGATATTTTTCAATTTCTGCCATATTTTGCTCGCTCCATTCTGCCAACAAAGATAGGGGTTCGACTATTGTTTCTCCTAGGGTAGTAAGAGAATATTCAACCTGAGGGGGAACTACAGGATATACTTCTCTTTTGACCAATCCATTTTTCTCTAATTTACGTAGAGTTTGAGTTAAAACTTTTTGCGAAATCCCTTCTATTTTCCGTTCCAATTGTTTGTAGCGTCTGGTTTGATAAGCCAAACAATAAATTACAATTACACTCCATTTATTGCCAATAATATCTAAAACTTGCTGTGTCGGACAATTTATGGTGAACAACTCGGGTTCGGGACGATTTCTGATTAATTTACGCACCATTTGGTCTGTATATTACTTATTAGTACCTTCTTGATTCCTTAGAGGCATTGGCTTAATCATATCAATAAGGTATTTATTGCTAACTAAATATATGTCCAATCTGTTTGATTCTTTTCAGTTAGGTGCGATCGCTTTAGCCAACCGTATTGTCATGTCTCCCATGACTCGTTTGCGTGCCGATGGCACTATTCCTACAGAGTTAATGGCAAAATATTACTCCCAAAGGGCGACTGCGGGTTTAATTATTACCGAATGTACTGCCATATCTCCCATGAGTTTGGGCTACATGAATGTCCCAGGTATTTATAATCAAGAACAGATTCAAGGCTGGAATCTAGTTACCGATGCGGTACATCAGCAAGGGGGTAAAATTTTTCTCCAAATTTGGCATAGTGGCGCAATAGCTCATTCTAGTTTACTCGATGGCAAAAAACCAATTGCCCCCAGTGCGATCGCTCCAAAAGGTCAATTACACACTCCCGTAGGGAAAGTACACATTGAAACACCCCGCGCCTTAGAAACTTCTGAAATACCTGAAATTGTGGCGCAATTTCGCACCGCAGCAGCTAACGCCAAACAAGCTGGCTTTGATGGCATAGAATTACACGGCGCATTCGGCTATTTAATCGATCGCTTTCTCCAAGATGGTACAAATCAACGCACGGATCGATACGGCGGAAGTATTCCCAATCGCACCCGTTTCTTATTGGAAGTAGTCGAAGCGGTAACTCAAGAATGGGATAGTCAATCTGTAGGAATTAAACTTTCTCCCAGCAACACTTTTTACGGCATGAGCGATTCCAATCCTCAAGGGACATTTGGTTATGTTATTAATAAATTAAATGATTTCAATTTGGCTTATATTCATCTCATGGAAGCAAGCGAAGCAGACTTAAAACATGGTGCTAAGATCCACCCAGTCTTACCCGTCTTTCGTCCGTTATATCAAGGAACGATTATTACCAATGGCGGTTACGATAAAGATACGGGAAATAAAGTAATTGAGCAAGGAAAAGCCGAATTAGTTTCTTATGGTAGACCTTATATAGCCAATCCCGACTTAGTAGCCAGATTCAAACAGAATGCAGAATTAAATGAATTCGATCCTGCTACTTCCTATGGTAGAGGGGATACAAAAGATGCCGATCGAGGTTATACCGATTATCCTTTTTTGTAGTTTACGTATCTGTCTGTGTTATTAGAGAAAAGGGTAAAGGGAAATAAATTGATTCTTTCAGAGCCTATTTATAAAGTAAAGCTTAAGCAGTTAAACGACGCAACATAATGGGTGTCATAACTGCATAAATAGCAGTTTCACTCATTTCTGGTAATTTTTCGTAATCTTTGGAAAGACGACGATACCAATTAAACCAGCCAAAAGTACGTTCGACAATCCATCTTTTTGGTAAGACTTCAAATTTTTTACTCTGGCGTTTAATAACTTCTACTCTAGCCTGAGTCATTAACCAAACTCCCAAAGCGAAATTATCTCCTTTGTATCCTGAATCTACCCAAAACAATTTGACTTTCTCTAATACAGATGGTTGTTTTTCAATCAATTCCATGATGGCGTAAGCTGCTAATATTCTCTCGCTGGCATTGGCTTCAGCTACTATGACTTTGAGAACCAATCCCAAACTATCTACCAAAATCTGTCTTTTACGTCCCTTGACTTTTTTTCCACCGTCGTAACCAGATACTTCCCTTTTTTTTCCGTCGTTTTGACGGATTGGCTATCAGCGATCGCTACTGTAGACGGCGGAGATTTATTTTCTCGTTCTCGGACTAATTCTCTCAACTTTTGGTTGATGGTTTCCCAAATTCCTTTTCTTTGCCATCTTCGATAATAGCTATATACGGTTGAAGCAGGAGGAAAATCCCGAGGAAGATATTCCCACTGACATCCTGTTTTTAGATAATAAAGATTTTAAACATTTACGCTAAAATTTCGCTTAATTTAGTCAATAACTGCTGTTCGTTATAGGGTTTAGAGAAATAAGCAGAAGCTCCTAGATTCATTGCTAGCTTACGATGTTTGTCATTACTACGAGAAGTTAGCATGGCAATGGGCAAATCGGCAAATTCTGACTGCTCTTTAATCTCTTCTAGAACTCCGTAACCATCTAATCTAGGCATTTCTAGATCGCAGATAACTCCTTGGACTTCTAAACCAGCCAACAGTTTGTCTACTGCTTCTCGACCATCTTTGGCTTCTTCTACTAGATAGCCTGCTTTTTCTAGGGTTAGACCGAGATAGCGACGGACGTTAATCGAATCATCGACAATTAGAATCGTTTTAAGGTTAGGGATATTAATAGTTTGAGCATTGTGACTATTAGAGCGATCGCTATTTTCTGACTGACTTATCGCTTCAACAGAAAACGCCATCGGATCGAGGGCAGGAATAACTGTTCCATCCCCCAAAATCACCGAGCTAACTATCCCAGGAGCTAAAGGTATCAGACTGTCAATGGGTCTAATGGTAAATTCTTGCTCGTCCCAGAAACGATCTATTTTTAGGGCGCGGAAAGATGTTTCGTCTCCAACTACTAGGGTCATAGTCTGATTAATCGTAGGAGTACCAGTTAAACTAACCCCATGATGGGGGCGAGCGTAAAGTAAAATTTTATCGATCTCAATTAAAGGAATTTCCGTCTGATTCCAAATGATGCGATCGCTTTCTGTATTTAAAATAGCTTCGGGAGGAGAATCGATTAATTCCCTAATACTATCGGCAGGAATGGCAAAGATAATACCGCCCTGTTCGACAATTGCTACCCGCAAAATCGACAAAGTAAAGGGAATTGTGAGAGTAAAAATAGTTCCTTTTCCTTGGTTAGTATCCACCTTCACGTCACCGCGAACTTCTTGCAGGTTGGTTTTGACCACATCCATACCAACACCCCTACCAGAAAGTTCGGTAACTTCTTTTGCTGTACTAAATCCAGGTTCAAAAATAAAATCTAATAAATCTGTTTCGGGTATTTGTTGGGCTTCCGATGGCGTAAAACCCATCTGACAAAGGCGATCGCGTATCTTATCGGGATCTATTCCCCCTCCATCATCTTGGAGGGTAATCATAGTATAAGCACCTTGATTTCTGGCTTGGATAGTAATAGTGCCTATTTCTGGTTTGCCTCGTTCGATCCGTTGTTCGGGTTCTTCTATGCCATGATCGAAAGAGTTACGCAACAGGTGCATTAAAGGATCGCCCAAAGCTTCGATTACGGAACGATCTAGTAAAGTATTTTCGCCAATAATTTGGAGATTGACTTGTTTCTGAAACTTAAGATTCAGCTCACGAATAATTCTAGGTAGGCGTTTGACCGCATTGGCGAAGGGTAACATTTGGGTGCGATTAACATTGCCTCCCATAGATTTGGTGGTGTAGTGTAGTTCTCTAACTGATTGAGAAACTTCCCGTACCCCCAGTTCAATATCTTCTGCCACCTCTTGTAGTTGCACGATGGTTTCAATTTGCTCCTGACAGATGAGATGAATCTCGCTGTAGCTATCCATTTCCAAGCTATCGAAACCCGATTGGAGATCGCCCATTGGTTCTGAATTATTGCCAAGAGAAGTTAAACTCAAAGCTGGTTGTTCGCGATCGCTCAACAATCCTTCAATAGAAGCGCGATCGTACCATTGTTTGAGGCGACTGTTAGAACTTTCCATTTGAGCCATGCGCTGACTCATTAGAACGACAACATTCTGGAGTTGTTCCAGTCGTAAATTGATACTATTACGGTTTAAAATTAACTGCTCGAATAGAGTATTAAATTGTTTGAGTTGAGATGCGGGAACTCTCACCATCTTGTCGATTTTATCAACGGGCGATCGTTCTTGGGGAGTTAAATTGGCTTTTGGTTGACTAACGGTAGAAGGTTCGGGTTCTGGAGTTTCGGTACTATCTTCCTCAAATGCTGCTTGCAAACCCCCTAAATCTAAGGAACTATCTGCTAGAGGGTCGAATGCCTCCTCGGTACTATCTTCCTCAAATGCTGCTTGCAACCCCCCTAAATCTAAGGAACTATCTGCTAGAGGGTCGAATGCCTCCTCGGTACTATCTTCCTCAAATGCTGATTGCAACCCCCCTAAATCCAGGGAATTAATTGATAGAGAGTCGAATGCCTCCTCCTCCTCGGTACTATCTTCCTCAAATGCCGACTGCAAACTCTCTAAATCTAAGGAACTGTTTGCTAGAGGGTCAAAATCTGGAGTTTCGGTACTATTTTCCTCAAATGCCGACTGCAAACTTCCTAAATCTAGGGAACTATTTAGCTCTAGACCATCTGTTGGGACTTCGATCTGACTGTTGCTAAAGCCTTCTAAATGAGAAGGTAATTTCTCAATACTGCCCCTTAAAACCAAAGCGTGAGAACGTCTCCAAGTCTTGAGAGCTTTCTGGGCTAGAGTGGCAAGTTCCGAAGGAGATATGCGCTCGATTTCTGCTTGAATTGATTCACACAGTTGAATAAAAGGCTCAAGACTTGCCATATTGCCAAAGCCGATTAACTCTTGAGTAGTAGCAGACAACTCTTGCGCTAGTTCGGTAAGATTCAATTCTGATAATTGAGTTTCAAAACGATCCAAAACCCCATCAACCCCTTGTTCAAAGATCAAGACAGCAGGATCGAAATCTTCATTTTGCGCTAAAAGAGCAGTTTCATCTGCAGCATCCAAATCTCCCAATCGTTCTCTTAATCGCTCTAGAATAGGTTGACTGCGTTGGTTAATTTCTGATTCGCTAACCTCTTTTCCTTGACGGCGAAGATTAGCAATGTAACGCAGTAGATCTACGCTTTGGAGCATTGATGTTTCGATTTCTGTTTCAATGCGATCTCCAATATGACGAACCCGCAATATTTTAAGAAAATCTTCGATGCGGTGGGCAACTTGACTAAGAATATTAAATCCCATCATCGCTGCCCCTCCTTTCACCGAGTGAGCAGAACGTAATATTTGGTCTACTGTTTGAGCCTCTAGCAAGTTATCTGTCAACCCCAGGAGATTA
>NZ_JBZNBU010000271.1:0-7362 GCF_058530065.1 Waterburya sp.
AAGTAGAGCCTGAGAGGGAAAAACAACCCGATACCGTTGTAGAGAAGCTAGAAACTGAGATTGAAGCAGCAAAATCTGAAACAACTCCAGAATCTACTACAGAAACCAAAGAAGATTCCGCTAACAAGATAATTCCAGAAACAACAGAAGTAGAAAACGAACCTGCTGTTGTTAAAACTTCACCAGAAATAGAATCAAAAGTAGAAGATACTCCCGTTGTCCAAAATACCAAAACTCAAACCAACGAAGAAACAAAGCCATCTCCTCTAGATTCTTTAGAAACAGTGGAAGTAGCAGAAGTATTAGAAGCAGATCCCGAAACTATCTCTAGAGAAACAAATAGCGATCGCAACAATATTATTGAAGTTACAACTACAGAAATAGAACCAGACGATCAAAAAGATAATTCTGAAGAGTCATAAAAAATTAACTGGAATTATTATCTTCAGGCGATCGCTTTCCTTCAATATATCTATAGGGCGATCGCCCTATAAAGCATATCTATCGGTTATCTGGATGTAGCAACCTCTCAACTTATGGAAAAAGTTACCTCAAAATACTTAAACTCCCCAGGTAGGATTTGAACCTACGACCAATCGATTAACAGTCGACCGCTCTGCCACTGAGCTACTGAGGATAGCGTCACTAGTGATGTCCGTTTCACCAGCCATAAACAATAATAACCAAAACCAAAACAATTGACAAGCATTTCTGCAAATTAATTGTTTAACCTACCGATTACCTGAAAATAAAGGATATCCTAGAAATAAAGCCCTTCTTTACTATCAGATTTTCTCCTCATGCTCGTCAATCGCTATCAAACTGTCTATCTTTCCTTTATTTCCACTGATTTACCAGTCTGGAATGTGGTTCAAGCCCAGGCATCTTTATACCAGCACGACCAAGATAAATTTCATTTATTACTCAATCAACAAAATTTACCGAGTTCTAAAAACGACACCAAATCTAGTCAAGGATTGTTTTGGTTAGAAATCAGCCCCTATAGAGTGATGATGACCATGCAAAGTAATACTCGACTGAGCTATCGCCATTATTGGGAAAAGGGAATCTATGGAGTTAGTCGCTATTGTTTGAATATAACTCCAGATATGCCGAGTAAATCTCTAAGAATGCGTAATTTTACCCGCTATTTACAAGTGGAAGGGGATATATTGCCGAAAAATGTTCGTATTGAATATGAAATGTGGTCGGATAGGGTGCGACTGGGAAATTATATTCTTCATCTAGACATCGAACCATAAATCGGTAGTGGGTAGTTAGTAGTAGATAAAGTATTTTAAATCTGAGTTCTAAGAAGTTTTCTAAAGATTGTATGTAGTTCACTACAGAACTACAGTTGTCAGGATTTACAATCAAAAGCAAAATATTTAAAAAATTAATTATTTAAACTGCGCTATGCACACCCAGCTAATAGTAGAAAAAAAGATAGTTGTTTTTGTTTCTCAAGCTAGTTACGAACCAGCACAACAGCTAATCGATCTACTTCAAACTCAAGTTGGTTTATTTAAGATAGTTTCCATTGACAATTTAGAAAGCGATCGCGATCTTTTTGCTGATAGTTTTGCAGTCGTAGCGTTTATTACTCCTGCTGATTTTCCTCAAGCTATTTATTTTACCGATCTTGCGGTTAAGCTGGCTGAGGAATTTAATCTAGAACAATTAGTCTGGGTAGCCCCTAGGGCGGAAAAGAATAGTGGCTTAGAACAAGCATTACGCAGGGCAGCCGAAATTGTCAAAAATTGCGGCAAAGAGACTTTAATCCTGCGCCACGCTCCTTTATTTTCCGACTTACTTAAATTTAAAAAAGAAATTAGATTTCGCCGTACCCTTTCTTTGCCTTTGGGCGATAACTATTTACCTTGGGTTGCCCCAGAAGATGTTGCTACTGGGATTTATAAATGGCTGGCAGGAACTACTACAGTCAAACCCCCTAAAGTACTTACAGGGATGAGTCAATTAGGAGGAATTGATTTAGCCCAGGAAATATCTACAGTTCTAGAACGTAACTTAGATGGGATTGGTTTTGCCAGACGTTGTTTTAAAGCGATCGATACCGATCGCAGTGGCAGTTTAGATCGCGATGAAATGTTGGTTTATTTAGAACAACTATCCTATAGTGAAGAAGAAGCAGAGGCTCTAATCGAACAGGCAGACACCAATAAAGATGGTTCGATCGATTTTGATGAATTTATTGCCAGTTTGGGACACCACCTCGATCGCATTTTGGCAGATCTCCCCCGACAAGTACAGTATGTTAATGTTCCCGCTTCAACGGTAATCTACGACTTACAAACCAGAGGCATTGACGAAAAAGACGTTAGGGCTTGGCTGACGTTAATTAATAGTTACGATAATTCCGAACTGGCGATCGATAAGTCTACTAGTCAGTGGTTGGGTAGGGGTTGTACTTCTTTTGGTAGTTGGCTAGAAAAGCACGTCTTAGATTTCATTAACGTTTATATTTTGCCTTCCAGGGGCATTTTAACTATCAGTGAAGGGACTTTAAACGGCAAGCCAGCCTTAACTACGCGAATGTTGCAAAGCGACAATCGCATTTTGGTCGGAGTGCGGACTTTAGATAATCGTGCTGCTGAGTGGAGATGGGAAAATGGCAGCATTGACGATGCGGAATCCGTACAATATGAAACGGAAAAAGGCGGACAGCGAGTTCTTAAGTTTAAAGACGACCAATTAGTGGGAATGTCAGTGCAGGGTACTTGGTTGGGGCGCAAACTAGCCAATAATTTGATGTTTCAACAGTCAGAAATTCCTCGCTGGCAAATTAACCTGTTTCGGGAGTTAGGGGAATTACAAATTGAAGAGGTTAACAACCTCGTCGATCCAGAGAGTATTGTATGTAACTGTACCCAGACTACTTGCGGTCAACTGCAAGAAATGATTGCTAGTGGCTTAGATACCATCGAAAAAATTGCCGAAGCCAGTCAAGTAACTACTATTTGTGGTGGCTGTCAGCCTTTGGTAGAAGAGATGTTGGGTTCTGCCAATCTAGATGTAGCGGAATTGTTGTTAAAACAGGCATTAGGTAAAGGAATCTATCGCTTTCAATTTCGTCCCGTCAGCGAACCTTTAGTCTCATATAAACCAGGACAACACATTTTAATTCAAGGCAGAATTGACGGAGTGTGGGTAACTAGAGCTTATACCCTTTCGTCTAATGCCGACCAGGCAAAAAGATACGAAATTACGGTCAAACGGGAAGAAATGGGCTTATTCTCCCGTTGGTTGTGCGATCGCGCTGACGAACATTCTTTATTTCGTATTTCTCAGCCTCGCGGGGAATATTTCCTCGAAGATGAACCCCAAGTCTACTTTTTTGCTGGAGGTATAGGCGTAACTCCCGCTATTTCTATGATGCGCACTTTAGCTACTAGAGGCGAACAGCGTCCCTTTTATTTGGATTGGTCTGCACCTAAAGTAGAAGACTTCGTGTTTAAATACGAACTGGACTTTTTACAAAAGAAATTTCCTAATTTTAAAGTTAAATATACTCCGACTCGTACCGAAGGCAGATTGACCGCCGAACGAGTCAAGGCAGACTATAGCTATCAATCAGGGGCGGTAGCATTTCTTTGCGGTCCTCAAGCCTACATGGATGCAGTGCGATCGCATTTACTAGATGCAGGATGGCATGAAGAAGCAATTCGCCAAGAATTATTCTCTTCTCAACTAGACGAAGATGGTAATGCCGAACCTCCTAAAAAAGCTGCAATTCAAGTGGCAGGAGGAGTTAAGAGTATTGAAAGTTATAGCTTTGACGTGCAACCTGTTGGGGAAGTAGCCCAAGAAGCAGAGGCATATTTAAAGCAATGTTATGTAGAAAGAGGTCTGCCCGAAGTCTTTTTACCCCGTTGGCAAGAAGTAGCAGCGGAAATAAAAACTACAGGAACTTACGAACATACCCTAGATGAGTTAAGCTATGGCGCGCGGTTGGCTTGGCGTAATAGTAGTCGTTGTGTGGGACGTTATTTTTGGACTAGTCTCCAAGTTAGGGATATGCGCCATCTAGAAACAGAAGAAGAGATGTTTGCTGCTTTGGTAGACCATATTAAAATTGCTACCAACAATGGCGACTTGCGGGCTTTGATGACGGCGTTTAAACCAGATGGCAGACGCTTGTGGAATGCTCAACTGTTGCGCTATGCGGGTTACAAACAAGAAGACGGCAGTATTTTAGGCGATCCTGCCAACGTAGAATTTACCGAACAAGCAATAAAACTAGGCTGGCAACCCCCTGTTAACCGTACTCCCTTCGACTATCTACCCATAGTGATTCAACTACCAGGAAAAGATCCTAAGTGGTTCGATATTCCTCCAGAAATTATCCTCGATGTTAATATCGTTCACCCAGAATATGAATGGTTTGGGGAATTGGGTTTGAAATGGTATGCCCTCCCCGCCGTTGCTAATATGTCTCTAGATTTGGGCGGCGTACAATATACTTGTACTCCCTTTAATGGATTTTATATGGGTACGGAAATTGGCGGGCGTAACTTCAGCGATACCTACCGCTACAATAAACTACCAATAATTGCTGAAAAAATGGGCTTAGACCGTAGCAGTAACGATACTCTTTGGAAAGACAAGGCTTTGGTGGAATTAAACCTTGCAGTATTACACTCTTTTAAAACTCAAGGAGTCCGACTGATCGATCACCATTCTATGACCGATTATTTTATGGAATTTATGGCAGAAGAAGAGAAGTGCAAACGTCCAGTTCATGCCGATTGGGGTTGGATAGTACCGCCTATTTCTGGCTCTATTACTCCAGTTTATCCTCTAGAATTGGAAAATCGCATTCTCAAGCCTAATTACTTCTATATGTCCGATCCTTGGGATTCCGATAGTAATAATGAAGCTAAATGTCCTTTTCATAAATTAGAAAAATAATTGTTTAATTAATTTAGTTTCCATCTAAGCGATCGCAATAGTATTATTGAGATAGTCTTGTAATTGACGACCGTGATCGTGGCTGAGATTTTCTGTAGGCAATTCATCTCGGCTAAAGGCTTGTACTTGCAACACTTCTAATTTATCTTCTGGATCGAATTCTCCTTCTGCATCTACTTCTAAAAGGATGGAAATAGAATGCAAGCGAGGATCGCGGTGGGGATCGGAATAAACCCCCATCAATCGCTTGATTTTAATTAGATTCAATCCCGTTTCTTCCTTCAACTCGCGACTGGCAGCATTGGGAATATCTTCTCCCCAATCGACCATTCCTCCAGGCAAACCCCATTTACCCGTATCGCTTCTTTGTATTAGTACGATTTTGCCATCGGGTAAAACGGGAATAATTGTCGTACCAGTAACGGGATGGCGGAAAATAATGCCAATTACAGTGTAAATAAATCGCCAAGCACTACGCATAGATCGCAAGAGAATAAAGTTTATATAGATTAGGTATCTAATAAAGATTTAGCCGAAGATATAGCTTGACGGACTTGAGCAAACCCCGTTCCTCCATAGCTATTGCGGGCGGAAACTACTTGTTTGGGAGCGATCGCATCGTAGATATCGGCTTCAAAAGCAGGATGCAGTTGTTGCCATTCTTCCAAGGTTAGATCTTTAAGTAATTTTCCTGCAGCTAGGCTAGTTTTTACTACCTTACCCACCAAATTATAAGCCTCTCGGAAAGGAACGTCTTTACTTGCTAAGTAATCTGCTACATCCGTCGCATTAGAAAAGTCTTCCGCCACTGCTTCTGCCAGTCGGTTGGTCTTAAATTCAATTCCCGATTCCAGCAAAATCGTCATGGCTTCAAGGCAAGCTTTGACTGTTTTTACCCCGTCAAAAATTCCTTCTTTGTCTTCTTGTAAATCTTTGTTATACGCTAAGGGCAAACCTTTCATAATGGTTAGCAAGCCTTGGAGGTGTCCGAATACCCTACCAGTTTTCCCCCGCACTAATTCGGGAATATCGGGATTTTTCTTTTGGGGCATAATACTCGAACCAGTGGCACAAGTATCTTTGAGGGTAATGAAGCTAAATTCTTGAGATGCCCACAGAATCATTTCCTCGCTCAAGCGACTGAGGTGTACCATAATT
This sequence comes from Waterburya sp., assembly GCF_058530065.1. Lineage (NCBI taxonomy): Bacteria > Bacillati > Cyanobacteriota > Cyanophyceae > Pleurocapsales > Pleurocapsaceae > Waterburya > Waterburya sp. The sequence goes on from NZ_JBZNBU010000271.1 coordinate 6,088, forward strand.
AGACTGGCAGCACAGAGAAATTCGATCGCAAAATCGCGATCGCTAACTCCATCGAGACTATTAGCATAAATATTATCAAAACCTAACAATTCTGCACTATAAGCGCGATCTATAGGAAAAGTCGTTCCCGCTAAAGCACCACAACCAAGGGGAGATATATTAGTCCGCTGGTAGACATCTTCCAATCTCAACCAATCTCGTTGTGCCATTTGGAAATAGGCTAAAAGATGGTGTGCCAAGCTCAAGGGTTGCGCTCGTTGTAGGTGAGTGTAGCCAGGAATCAGAGTTTCGACATTCTTTTCGCTATGGGCTAGCAATGCTGCTTGAAACTTTCTTAAATACTGCTGTATTTCTCTGATTTCTGCTTTTAAATAGAGCCTAATATCAGTTCCTACTTGATCGTTGCGAGAACGGGCTGTATGAAGCTTTTTGCCCACATCCCCAACAATTTCAATCAATCGTCTTTCCACTGCAAAGTGAACGTCTTCGGCTTCTACCCCAGGATTAAAATTACCATCTCGATATTCCTGACGAATTTGCTCCAAACCCGCTGCTAATTGTTTTGCCTCCTCATCGCTAATAATTTGAGTTTTGGCTAACATTTTGGCATGGGCAATTGAGCCAGTCAGATCGTATTCGATTAATTGAATATCAAAACCAATACTGGCATTAAAAATAGCGATCGCAGGGTTCAAAGCCGACTCAAAGCGATCGCTCCAGGTTTTTTTCTCGTTCACAGTAGCAAAATCGACAAATTTAACAACTAGATTATTTTAGATCGATATCTACCCCGTAAAACCTTTAAAGGTGTAACCTAAAAACATTCCACCCAATAATGCCCACACTTGACCCGAATCGATAAAGTAGTACCAAGCATCTTGAATTTGTCCGAGGATATCTGGATCTTCAATTGTTTGGGCGATTAGATGAGAATTGGGTAATAGGTAATGATGGTGCAGGTCAATGAAAACCTGTATTAATTGGTCGTTGAATAATGTATCCATATTGTTAGGAAATTAGATGAAAGCAACCCGCACCCAATCTAATCTTAGATTTGATAAATCGCCAGTTTATTCTAACGACTATAAATCCAAAACAATTTTTTTGGTTTTAGGTTGAGAAATACAAATTAGTACTTCCCCTTCATCGGGTTCGCCACCTGGTTCTTCGAGGTATTCTACTTCTCCTTCTTTTAGTTGACACATACAAGTCAAACAAACTCCCTGACGACAGCTAAATTCGGGATTGATACCGTTAGCCTCGGCAAATTCTAAA
>NZ_JBZNBU010000272.1:0-48791 GCF_058530065.1 Waterburya sp.
ACGACTATAAGTTGTTTCCGACGAGGCTTTTTGGTGATTTTAGCATCTGTGATTAAGGGAATGCCTTTACCTAAAGGCAGCTTTATTCCCGATTTTTCTCCAGCCCCTGGATGAATCTTAAAAACATACCCTTGAAAGGTCACCTCGTCCCCCAGTCACCCCGTCACCCCGTCACCCTGTCTCCTAGTCTCCTAGTCTCCTAGTCTCCTAGTCACCCAGTCTCCTAATCTTCTAATCTCCTAATCCCCATGTCGCTTCTGATGCCATTGCCAGGCATGAGCAATAATCTGCTTAAGATCGTCATAATTAGGATTCCAGCCCAATTTGTCTTTTACTTTTTTACTACTACCGACTAAAGTTGGCGCATCTCCCGCACGGCGATCGCTTTCAATGGCAGGAATATCTAAACCTGTTACCTCGCGAGCTGTTTCGATGACCTCTCTAACAGAAAAACCATTGCCATTCCCCAAATTAAAAACATCAGATTCTCCACCTGCAAGTAAATACTCCAAGCCTAAAACATGAGCGTCTGCTAAATCATTAACGTGAATATAATCCCGCACGCAAGTACCATCGGGAGTATCATAGTCAGTACCAAAAATATATAACGATTCTCTTTTTTTCAGGGCAGTAAGCAAAGCCAAAGGAATTAAATGAGTTTCTGGTTGGTGATCTTCTCCCAACAAGCCTCCTGGATCTGCACCACAAGCATTAAAATAGCGGAAGGCTACTGATTTAAGACCGAATGCGCGATCGAAGTCCCTCAAAATTTGCTCTACCATATCTTTGCTAGCAGCATAAGGGCTAAGGGGATTATGGGGATGATTTTCTGTCATGGGAACTTCTTTAGGCATTCCATATACAGCACAAGTAGAAGAAAAAACAATTTTATTAACGCCGTGTGCCAACATTGCTTCCAGAAGATTTAAGGTGCTAGCAACATTATTGCGATAATATTTCCCAGGTTCTTTCACTGATTCTCCTACTGCTATATAAGCAGCGAAGTGCATAACCGCATCAATCTGATAAGTTGTCAATAATTCATCTAAGACAGTGCGATCGCTCGTATCTCCGACAATCAACTTTAGCTGCAAGACATTATCGACTATCTCTTGATGCCCGTAAGATAAATTATCTAAAATAATTACTTCATAACCAGCTTTCTTCAAAGCTAATGCGGCGTGAGAGCCAATATAACCAGCACCACCAGTAACCAGAATAGTCTGCTTTTTAGCTGACATCTATCCAAATTCCTCCAAATAACTATTAACTTCGAGCTATCTTGAGCTAACTGAACCTAATATAAACGACTAACTACGTAATTAGTTAATTCTTGAAGGGCATCTTTGGAATCTGAAGGAGGCAGACAATTCAAACTTTCGGCTGCCATTTGCGTATGCTCTGCTGCTAGTTGACGAGCGCGATCGATACCATTGCTATTCTGAACTAGCTCTAATGCTTTACTCAGATCGTCTGATTCGGTAAATTCCCGTTCGATTAAAATCTCTAAGAAAGGTTCTTCTTCTAAAGCATAAAGCACTGGGGCAGTTAAATTACCACTGGCTAAATCCGAACCTGCTGGCTTGCCCAAAACTTCGGTCGAGCCAGTAAAGTCTAAAATGTCATCGACAATTTGAAAAGCCAAACCCAAATTACGACCGTAATCGTAAAGATGCTGGCTAACATCAACACTAGTATCGCTCAAAACTGCTGCTGCTTTAGCACTGTTGGCAATCAAAGAAGCGGTTTTATAGTAGCTTTTATCGAGATAGTTTTCAATGGACGCACTGATATCAAAACGATTCAAGCCCTGTAAAATTTCTCCTTCTGCAAAATCTCTGATTACTTCTGATAGTAATTTGACTACTTGAAGGTTATCAAGATTGGCTAAATACCAAGATGATTGGGCAAATAAAAAATCACCAGCTAATACGGCAATTTTATTATTAAACAGACTGTTTACTGTTTCTACGTTACGGCGTAAATCTGCTTCGTCTACCACATCATCGTGTACCAGACTGGCAGTATGAATCATTTCAGTAATTTCTGCCAAACGACGATGACGGCTGGTTAAATCACGATCTGACATAGTAGCTCTAGAAACCAACAAAACGATTGCTGGTCTAATTCGCTTTCCTCCAGCTTCAAACAAATGTTCGGCAGCAGCCCCCAAAATCGGGTGACGAGCACCAATTAGTTGTTTGAGGTTATCTGTCAGTATTTGCAGATCTTTTTCAACGGGTGCTAATAAAGAAGTAGTAGAAGATGTCATTGTTAAGCCAATTCTGGCAATTATCTTATTTAAGAAACTTTACATATTATTGTACTTATTTTAAGGGAAGCTAACCCGTTCGCAAACTATTAACTCTCAACTATAGAGTTTTAAGTTAAGAAAATGTAATTTTAAAGAGAATAAATACCGAGTAAATAGTCCAAATTAATACTAAGTGTGTTATACTGAAACCTAAGATTTTTAAAATTAGTAGTTGCTTGTGCGACATCAAAAATAGGAAAAAGCCCAGTTGTGTTGGTCTCGATAAATTTATTATTTATTAGAGCAGATATAGCTGACTGAATTTTCTTAATTTGAGATCTAGTTCTTGTTAGAAAAGAATGGTGGCGATCGCTCTACTGTAATACTGCGATTATTATTGCGGTTGACTTAGAGTTCGGTTAAGCTAAGATCGCTCGAATCGATAGAGCTAGATTTTTGGTGTAAATATCAATTAAGGATATTCTACCCACTTAACTGGATAGTTGCTTTGATAACTACCATAATTTTAAAAAATAAATATTGAGTAACGTTCGATAATTTGTTTCGCTGGTTACTTTTGGATATAGATATACTTGATTATTCTGAACATTTAACCTGTTGAAAATTCAGACATAATAAAAGTATGCAAATTGGTGTAAGGAATAGTTAGTCGATGGTCGAGGCCATCGATCAAAACATAGATCGCGTCGGTCGCTTATTAAACTTGCTTTATGAGCGTTAACTGGCGTTGTTAAAACTCTATCTAACTAGACAGATGAGGCAGATTCTCCTGCTTTGAAATAAGTTAAATTTATTTGACAAAATAACCATCTTTGAGTTTTTTACTCAATAAAAAACCGTTTAATTCAGTCTATCCACCAAGAAAATGAATTTCGTCAATCTACCAGTCTTCATTCTATTATTTGCCGCCATTTACCTTGTTAGTATTTACGTACTGTTGGGTTGGGCTCAGATGTTCAAACAAGGAAATAATCCCATAGCCAATAACTCTGAAGAAACCAAAAATCGGGTTAAGATGCCATAAACCTTGGCTTGTGTGAATATTTTAAAGTTATTTTCCAAGTTATTCAACTGGATTTAAAGCCAACATTTCTGATGGTAACTCTTGCATTGGTACTCGTGTTACTTGAGGATAGTAACCAAGCCATTGTTGGGAAAGCTGGGCAAATTGCTGGCAAGAGCCACTAGTATAAAAAAGAGTAGGTAAAGCAAAATTAGTATTGCGCAGTCCTAGCAAAGACAGTTCTTTCTCTGCAGCCACGACAATATGTTCTGCAGGGTCAATCGTTACGACCGAAATCGGCAATAAAGAACAAATAGTCTTTTCTAAATGCCGATAGTGAGTGCAGCCATAAATCAGAGTGTCGATATTTTTCTTGAGTAAAGGCTGAAGATATTCGCGAGCTACTTGTTTGGTATGTTCCGTATAAAGTTGATTCTGCTCGATTAGCTCGACAAATTTGGGACAAGGGACTTCCCAAACTTCTGCTTGGGGGTCAATTTCTTGAATTGCTTGACGATAGGCATGACTGCGAGCAGTGGCAGAGGTAGAAATCACGCCGATTCTTCTACCGACTTTGACTGCTGCTTTCGCTCCTGGAAGAATTACCCCCAAAATAGGAATATCATATTCTTGACGAACTGTTTCTAAAGCTAGAGCAGAACTAGTATTGCAAGCCATAATAATCATCTTGACACCTTGCTCGCACATCCAGTCAAGAATTTCTCGGACAAAAACAAGGATTTCTTCGGGAGATCTCTTACCATAGGGCAGTCTGGCGGAGTCGGCAAAATAGAGTAGAGATTCTGTAGGCATTTGCCGATACATTTCTCTCAAGACTGTTAAACCACCTACACCACTATCAAACAAACCAATTGGTCGAGCGCAATTTTTCATTCTTAAACTTTAAATCTTAAACAGTTATATTTTGGGTAATACAATTACTAATTAGAATCTAACTAAAGATAGTTCGTTATCCGTAAAAATACCTATAATTTATTTTGTTTAATATACTCTATAATTCCTCTGGCGATCGCTTCTGCCATTTGACGACGATGGTTGGGATTTTTCAGACGGGATGAATCCACTGCACCAGTTAAAAAACCGACTTCGACTAATACGGCGGGAGCTATAGAATGTCTGAGAACGTAAAATCGAGCGCGACGAATACCTCGGTTATCAATATTGACTCCATTAAGAATACTCCAATGTATAATTTCTGCCAAACGGCGACCGCTTTTGTAGTAATAAGTTTCCAAACCATTGACATCGGGACGGCTGAGGCTAATCGCGTTGGCGTGAATGCTGACAAACAAGTCGGCATCTAGATCGTTAGAAAGATCTGTTCGACCCTGTAAAGGAATAAAGCGATCGGTTTCTCTGGTCATGATGACTTCGATTCCTTGTTTTCTTAAGATTTCCGCTACATCTAAAGAAATAGGTAACACCACATCTTTCTCGCGAAAACCACCAATACCAACCGTACCTGGGTCTTTGCCTCCATGCCCTGGGTCAATAATTATGCGTGGGCGATCGCTTTTGGGTGGTGGAGTTGGGTTGCTGGGAATTGGTCTAGTTTTAGGTACTTTACCCAAACTGGGAGGCAAAAGGGGGGTATTGCCTTGGGGAAGGGGAGCAACTCCGACTTTGACTGGTAAAGCTACGGCATTATCTTCTGCTTGAATTTGTCCTAAACTATAGCGCAAACGAGTGGTTACTTCTAAGATAACTCGCCGATCTTCTTGACGCACTTTGAGTTGGGAAATAGGACTTCCCGCAACTAATTTCGGCCCTTTAAAATTATCGGCTAATTCTGCATTATCAATAATGATGCTATAAATGCCATTACTACTTCTAGAAGCAACCGCTGCTAGTTCATTATCGGCATGGATTAAAATTCGCTCGTCGTCGTCGGTTAGTTCGATTTCATCAATTAAACCCAACTCATCGCGATCGCTAGTTTTTACTTCTCCCATAGATTCTGCTGGTTCGGAATCGTCAGAAATAGCAATATTACCAGAGTCGGGCAATTTACCTTTGGGTACGAGTAATAAACCTTTGATGCGACTAAAAGTAGCCAACCAATCGGGACTGTTATCGTCCACCTTCATACTCATCAAGGCTTCAGAATCGTTGACCTGTTGGAATTCAATTTCTGCAACTCCATAGCGGTTGACAGCAACAGAGCTATCTAACAAATCTGAAGGAAGACTAATGCCCTCTAAAATAAAGTCAATGCGATCGCCTTTTCTTGACGAATCGATCTTAATTTGACGGTTGCCATCAATATCTACAAAAAAGCCATTTTTTGTAACTCTGATGTGGGGCGAATCGTCAACGGAGACTGTATTTAAGCTGGCTCTATTGGTTTCAGGTAAAGATTCGGTCAGTTCTACTTGAGGCAGATCTAACTCTTGGCTTTCATTATCATCGGCAAAATCGATCCGAGATACTTTTGGTTCGGGAAATTCTACTTCCCACTCTGTAGGAGAAACACCTTTAAATTCAATACGGTCTGGGTCTAAAGTATAACCAGGGGCGAGTTCCACCACAATTCGAGCCACATCAGATTCTGGTTGCCCGATGCGAAAGCCCCGAATAGCACCGCTATAGGTTTCTTTGACAGTTTCTCTACCTAAAGTAGTTCCTGGCAAGTCAATGACCAAACGAGTTGGATTGCTTAATAACTGTGCTTCGGGTTGTACCCCCTCATCGGTCGCGAAAGTTAAATTATTATCTTCAGATTTCAATTCCCAATCAATAATTTTTCCTGCCTCAGCGGGGGAACAAAATAAAAAAACGCCTATAAAACCTGATAATAGCCAGTGAAATCTCACAATGATTGCTCCTTACATACAGTAGGTAACTGAGCCGTTAGATACGGTAAGCCAAGACTCGGCTCCTAGACTAAAACCTGGGGTGTAAAGTTGGTGGTGCAATCGAAATAATGGGGTAGAAAAGTCGTGGGGTAAGAGGGTCATTTTCGAGCCTGATTCAACCTGGACTTGACTTTGATTTTCCATATTCATAATGGTGTAATTCCCCAAACTTGAATACCAACAATAATTTAGCACCCAATGCCATTGTTCTAGAAGGAGCAGGATATAACTCAAAGAGTTCTGAGTCAATTCCATTAGAACTCTATAATACCCATTCTTGAATTTCGATCTATCGAGACGTAAAAAGAAGCAATTAGGTTTCATAAACTATTTTTTTCCGACGATCGCAAAGCTAGTTGAACTTTTGCGCCTTGGTTACGAGCTTCGCCTAATTATGTTGTCATTCTCCAACTTTGTCCACCGATTCTGTTAAGGTTTCCCGTTCCTTAAACACCAAGCGCAGTAAAGGAGGAGCGACAAATGTAGTCGAGATCACCATCACAATGATTGCTGCTTCCGTAGCTTCAGATAGCGCGCCACTAGCAGAACCTACTCCCGCAAAGACTAAACCTACTTCTCCTCTGGGAATCATTCCCACACCAATTGCTAATTTATTGAGTTCGGGATTGCCAAAAACCGTAAAGCCAGTAATAACTTTACCCAGGATAGCAACTAAAATTAAAAATGTGGCAATAATCAATCCTTCCTGATTGCTAGGAACGGCAGGATTGAGGACGCTGAGGTCGGTTTTTGCTCCCACACAGACAAAAAATATGGGAACTAAAATATCGGCGACGGGAATTACTTGTTCTTCTAGTTCTTTACGTTTTTCAGTTTCGGCTAAAATTAAACCCGCAGCAAATGCACCTAAAATTCCTTCGAGATGAATTACAGTAGCAATATAGGAAAGGGAAAAAGCAAAAACTAAACCTGTAATTAGGACTTCTCCTCTAGTTTTCATTTCATTAACTAAGCCGACTAGTAAAGGACTAACCAAGCGACCTAATAAAATCGAGCCAATTAAGAATACTGCTGCACTAATTACTAGATAAACAATGTTACTTATTTGAATTTCACCAGTTTTGACCAAGCTAGCAACCACTGCCAAAACAACGATCCCCAAGATATCGTCTAGTACTGCTGCACCAATAATAATTTGACCTTCTTCGGAACTTAATTCCCCTAATTCTGCTAAGACTTTGGCAGTAATCCCAATACTAGTAGCAGTTAAAGCAGCCCCTGCAAAAATAGCAGGTATCACAGGAGTACCAAAGATATAAACTAGACCCAAAGTACCACTAACAAAAGGAGCAACAACTCCTACAACAGCCACTACCGCAGCAATTGGCCCAACGCGAATCAATTCTTTGAGATCGGATTCTAAACCAATCTCAAATAGCAAGATAATTACTCCTAATTCCGATAGGAGAGAAATTACTTCGCTTTGAGCTTCAAATACCGACGATGCTGCTTCAGGAGGCAATCCTGCGGTACTTTGCAGCATACTGATAATTAAAGAGTCTTCTGGGGAACTGTTTTCGGGGAAAACTAACAAACGAAAAGCAGAAATTCCAATTAAAACACCGCCGACTAATTCTCCTAAAACTGGTGGTAAATTGATTCGAGAACAAATTTCTCCTCCCAGTTTGCTGGCAAAGTAAATAATGACTAAACTCAGCAAAACCCCAGCTAGGACTAGAGTTCCTTCTTCGGCATCGGATTCTGTCGCTGCTTCGGTAGCAGTAGCAATTAAAGACGAACTATCCAGCCAATTCCAAGTAAACGTATGCAAAAAATCGGTCATATTTTCGGTAAAAAAATTTTCTCTAATTTATTAGCTTATCGTCATACCTCCCCCTCTGATGTTCGTAAGGTCTATCTGAGGAAGAATTTGATGAATAAAATCACCATAAAAAGTCTTTAGAGATGATTTCGATCGATAATTTAGATCGATACAAAATTATGAACAAGAGCAAGATGAGTATTGTCAATCAAATTTTAGATGCGATCGATAATCCTGAAATGGAAGCAAGCGGCAGTCAATTGGGATCGATTGTCGATACCATACAACAATTGAGTCAAAATTATAATGCCAATCCCGATGCGATTCAATCGGCGATGTCTATAGTGGGTAACTATACAAAATCAGCCTTGCAAGAAAAACGCAATCATGGTGATATTTCTCAAGTCAATCAATTAGTCAATCAATTTGGCGGTACGAGGGCTAACTCGCAAATTTTATCTGCTTTATTTAATAGTTCTCAAGTGCAGCAGATGGTCGCTCAAATTAGTCGTCGTACGGGTTTGAATTCTCAAACTATCATGGCTTTGTTACCAATTTTAATTCCTTTGGTTTTAAATTTTCTCAAAACTGGCAATCGTAGGGGTAACGTCCAAGCTCAAAATCCAGTAGTCAACGATTTCCTAGATTCTGATGGAGATGGAGATGTAGATCTGAATGATGCTATTAGTTTGGCATATCGCTATCTACTGAGATAGCTAATTAAATGGTAATAAAAAGCGATCGCTTTTTAATAATGCGATCGCTTTTTTGGTTTTTAATTTCTCTATACAACTGCCAATCGTTATAGGTTAATTAGTAGCTGCTAAGTCGGCTGTTTTCTCGACTTCTGTTTCTGCCACTGTTTCTGTATCTTGGAAAGCAAAACGTAACAAAGGAGGAGCAATAAAGGTAGTGAGAATCACCATGATAATAATCGCTGCTTGTAAGGGTTTATCTAAAACACCACTAGCTGCACCAATACCTGCAAATACCAAGCCAACTTCTCCCCGAGGAATCATGCCGATGCCAATTGCCAAGCGATTGACTTTCTCCTTACCAATAGTTGCCCAGCCAGTAATCAATTTACCGATAATAGCAACCACGATTAGAAAAGCGGCAATTACCAATCCTTGACGGTTATCCGCGCTACTGGGGTTGAGAACGCTTAAATCTACTTTTGCACCTACCGATACAAAGAAAATTGGAACTAAAATATCAGCGATGGGAATGATTTGTTGGTCGAGTTCTTTACGTTTATCAGTTTCATCTAAGACCAAACCCGCTGCAAAAGCTCCAAGAATTGCTTCTAAATGAATGGCATGAGCCAAAAATGCCATCGAAAAAGCAAATACTAAAGCAGGAATAACCAACTTGCCTCTAGTCTGTAGTTTTTCAGCAACTGCTACAAAACTTTTGTTAAAGAATTTTCCTAAAAAGATCGAACCCAACAAGAATGTAGTCGCACTGATAATCAAGTAAATTAAATTAGCGACATCTACTTCCCCTGTTTTTGCCAAGCTTGCTACGACTGCCAAAACAATAATGCCCAACACATCATCAATCACCGCAGCCCCAACAATGATTTGACCTTCGGTAGATTTGAGTTGTCCTAGTTCTGATAGCACCTTGGAGGTAATACCGATACTAGTAGCAGTTAATGCTGCCCCAGCAAAGATGGCGGGGATGGTTGGCATATTGAAGATAGCAATCAAACCCACTGTACCAGCTACAAAAGGAGCAACAACACCCACTACGGCAACGATAGCTGCTGTAGCACCGACTTTTTGTAGTTCCCTGATATCTGACTCTAAACCAATTTCAAAGAGGAGAATAATTACCCCTAGTTCGGCTAAAACCGAAATTACTTCACTAGAAGAAGCAAATACTTCGCCAATATTTTCGGGATTTAAACCAGCAACTTTTTGCAAAATAGTAATGACTATCGAGTCGCTAGCTACTGCACCTGTTTCGGGAAAGACTAAAAGATGTAATGCGGAAATGCCTACTACAACCCCTGCCACTAATTCTCCTAATACAGGAGGTAAATCTACTAACTTGGAGAGTTCTCCACCCAATTTACTAGCTAGATAGATGAAAACCAAACTTAATAAAACACCTGCCAACACCATTGGCGCGTTTTCGACCGTGGTTTCGGTGGCTAAAAAAGGTGTTGAAAATAGCAAATCGATTCCTGATGCTAGATTGAACATATATTACTTGTTATGTGATTTTTTTAAAAAGCTTGCTTACCAAACTCAGCTAAGAGGGATTTGCTCCTAGCTGGAAAAATCAATCAATCGCTATTGTCGATCGTTGAACACCATAGTTTTTTTTCTATGTAGTTTATTTTTTGATAGCAAAAAGTCTATGATAAAGATATTACCAGTAACTTCCACAAAATCCAAGAGTTTGGGGATTAATTGTTCAAAAGTTTTACTTAAGAAAAACTAATATATCTTTAGCAACTCGATCTTACGGGTTTATGGGGAGTGGCAAGCAGTTAATTTCGAGACGTTACTTACTTGCACATAAGCTACGGTAGATTTTTATCTAAATTGTGGTGTTGATTGTTAGTTAATTACAACAGGCTATAAGTTAGTCTTATAACTTTATTAGTGTAAATATAGCAGTTTTCATTTTTAATGCAGTACAGTCAAGACCTCGGTTTTTGTTGATGGCTGTCCTCAAGGATACCGCGACCCATAGTGGTTGATTGTGTATACTTTACCAATTTAGAGAAACCCTATAGTTAGGACTTGCTAAATAAGTCAAAACTACAAAAATAGTGATAATTGAATTTAATAAAAAATTGCTATCAGACCAATAAAAGGCTCTTACCTATTTATCAAATAAATCATTCATATAATTCTGAAAAATATTTTAATTATTGGTTGATATGTGCATCTAAAAACAAAACTTATTCTAAAGTTAAAATATTTTTTTTGTTATTTAAAATACTGTTTATGGATAATAGAGTTAAAAATAAATCAAAGTTTTTTTGAGCAAAATAATTTTAATATTGAACTATATCTATAGTTATCTTCTCTTTAAAGGCATATCGGGTAAGTATAAAATCTATCAAAAATAGAAATGGTGCATATCATAAGCCAGACTGATATCTCAAGTAAAAAATAAGTATTTGGCAAAATCTATAGGATTAAGTCACCATAAAAAAAGAGAGCAAAAGCAATTATTGTTTTTTGAAAAGTAGATGAATTAGTTTTCAAATTTTGACGGTATTTAATAATAGAAACTAAAACTGAATCAGTTTCAATCTACTACAGCCTTTTAGCCAAAGAATTTTACTTAAAACTTTAAATTAGGAGTAATTGAACTATGGTTGCAATCATCGAAACCCCTAAAAAAAATATTCAATCCACAGCTAGATTAACCCTACAAACTATAGAAATCGCCGAAGAAACTAAAGCAATTCGCTGTCTTGATTGGGATCGCGATCGCTTTGATATTGAGTTTGGCTTACAAAATGGTACGACCTACAATTCTTTTATTATTCGAGGGGACAAGCTGGCTTTAGTCGATACTACTCACGCCAAGTTTCGCGCCTTATATCTGGATTTATTAACCAAAGAAATCGATCCAACTAAATTAGATTATTTAATTATCAGTCATACCGAACCCGATCATAGTGGATTGGTAAAGGATATTTTGGCACTCGCTCCTCAAGTTACGGTAGTGGGGGCAAAGGTAGCAATTAAATTTCTGGAAAATATGGTGCATCAGCCCTTTGAATCTCTGATTGTCAAGAATGGCGATCGCCTGGATTTGGGACAGGGACACGAATTAGAGTTTGTTTCCGCACCGAATTTACATTGGCCCGACACCATGTTTACCTATGACTATAAAACTCAATTACTCTATACTTGCGATGCCTTTGGTCTGCACTATTGTGACGAATTGACCTATGACGAAGATTTGGAACTCATCGAAGAAGACTTTGAATATTATTACGACTGCTTGATGAAACCCAATGCTCGTTCGGTATTGGGAGCGATTAAGCGGATGGGCAAACTAGAAGTAGCAACTATCGCTACAGGTCACGGACCTCTATTAAAACACCATCATAAAGAATTAGTCGATCGCTATCAAAGATGGAGTAAAGCACAGACTAAAACCGAAACTTTTGTGGCTCTATTTTATGGGGAAGACTACGGCTACAGCGAGGATCTGGCTAGAGCGATCGCTGAAGGGATTATGAAAACGGAAGTGACAGTAGAATTGGTTAACTGGAAAGACACCGAACCCCAAGAAGTTAGAGAACTGGTAGCCCAAGCAGCAGGTATAGTTGTGGGAATGCCATCCCAAGAAGATCGAGAAGCTAGTACTATCCTCAGTACAATTTTGGCAGCGGTCAACAATAAACAGGCAATTGGTTTATTTGAGTCGGGGGGAGGTGAAGACGAACCAATTTATCCCTTACGCAATGGATTTCAGGAGATTGGACTGGTAGAAGCCTTTCCCCCAATCTTAGTCAAACAAGCTGCCGAATCTGCCACCAAGTATCTCTGTGAAGAAGCAGGTACGGATTTGGGACAATGGCTAACCAGAGATCGTACCGTCAAACAAATCAAAGCGATCGATAATACTTTACAAAAAGCTTTGGGTAGAATCAGTAATGGCTTATATATCATTACTGCAACCAAAGAAGAAGTTTCTAGTGCCATGGTGGCATCTTGGGTGATTCAAGCCAGTCTGTCTCCTTTGGGTATTGCTATTGCCGTAGCTAAAGATCGGGCGATCGAATCTTTTTTACAAATCGGCGATCGCTTTGTCTTAAATGTCTTAGAAGAAGGCAAAGAACGTCATCTAGTCAAACACTTTCTCAAACGTTTTGCTCCTGGGGCAAATCGATTTGCAGGTATTAAAACCGTACCTGCTAGTAATGGTTCGCCAATTATTGCCGATTCTCTGGCATATATCGAATGTGAAGTTCAAAGCCGACTGGAATGTAGCGATCATTGGTTGATTTATAGTACCGCACAAATTGGCAGAGTTTCTAAGGTTGGTGCTTTAACTGCCGTTCATCATCGCAAAGTTGGGAATCATTATTAGTTTTTAGTTTTTAGTTTTTAGTGATCAGTTTTTAAGGTGGGGAAATTAGCAAAACTCATAACATTCGAGCAATCAAAAGCTATTTTTGCCCACCTTAAGATTTAGCCCTTAGTTCCCAAGGACAAAAACACTAAATCCTCACTTCTTCTCTACTCCTCTACACTGTTATTAATCATGCAAAAACTTGTCGATTCGTCACCGATTCCCTGGCACAAATTACTCAACAGTGGTGGAGTCATTAATGTTTTGGAATTTGTTCAAGACTCTATCATTATCTCTCTTTGCATTGGTTTATTTGGTTTTATGACACTTCAGTTACGAGAAATGTTTGTGTCTTTATTGCCACCGTTAAATTTTACGCGAGTTACGGCTGACATTTTGTTTGTGCTGATTTTGGTGGAATTATTCCGCTTACTAATCATTTATCTACAAGAACGCCGAGTATCTATTGGCGTCGCCGTTGAAGTTTCCATAGTATCGGTTTTAAGAGAAATTATCGTCAAAGGGATTTTAGATATCCCCTGGAGTCAAGTATTAGCCACCTGTTCTTTTTTATTAGTTCTAGCAGTTTTATTAATTGTCAGAGTTTGGCTACCTCCCACTTTTGAAGGTGTCGATCCAGAACAAAAAATATCCCTCCGACACAGACAAAGGGTAACCAATGAAAAAGTCACTAGTAATTAATCACGAAAGACAAAACACAATCAACCATTAACCATTAATCATTAATCATGTCACAAACCAAAAATCAATTAAAACCCATCAAAAATAGAGACGTTCAAATAGCTGAGATTGCTACCGATACTCAAATATTGCGATCGCGTACTTGGGATCGATTAAAGTTTGAAGTAGAATATTCTCGCCAAAAAGGTACGACTTCTAATTCTTATTTAATTCAGGGGGATAAAACCGCATTAATCGATCCTCCAGGAAAATCTTTTACCAAGGTTTATTTAGAAACTCTGGCTCACAACCAGTTACAGGGATTGGACTACATAATTCTCCAGCACGTTAACCCCAACCGTCTGGCAACGGTACAAACTTTGGCAGGATATGCTCCCCATGCCCAAATCATTTGTACTAAATTAGCAGCAAGATCTCTTAAGGGGGCATTAATATTTCCTCAATGGAAGTCGCGAGTGCGTATTGTTCGGGATGGAGATATTTTAGACTTGGGCAAAGGGCATCAACTACAGTTTATTGGTGCGACTACTCCCCGTTGGGTTGATGGTTTGTGTACCTACGATCCTCAAACCAAAATTCTTTATACCGATAAGTTGTTTGGCTCTCATTTATGTAATGATGATGTCTTCGATCGCAACAGTCAAAAGTTAGATGTCGAACGTCGTTTTTATTTTGATTGTCTCCACGCAGCCCAAACTAAACAAGTCAAAGATATTTTAGATAAGTTTGATTCTTTATCGAGCAAAATTTATGCACCAGCCCACGGTTCTTTAGTTAAATACAGTCTCAGTCGCTTTAGCTACGATTATCGTCAGTGGTGCGAACAACAAAACCGCCAAGAATTTAAAGTTGCTTTGCTTTATGCTTCGGCATACGGTAACACGGCAATTTTAGCTAATGCGATCGCTCAAGGGCTAATTCAAACTGAAGTAGAAGTAGAATTAATTAACTGCGAATTAGCCTCAACCGAAGAAATCACCCAATCGATTCAAACTTGTGATGGCTTCATTATTGGTTCGCCCACATTAGGCGGTCATGCCCCTACCCAAATCCAAACTGCTTTGGGAATTATTTTAGCCAATGCAGCTAAAACCAAGTTAGCTGGAGTATTTGGTTCTTATGGCTGGAGTGGAGAAGCAGTCGCTATGTTGGAAAATAAATTAACAGAAGCCCATTATGACTTCGGTTTTGAGCCGATTCGCGTCCGCTTTAGTCCCAACATCAATACTTTAAAAGAATGTATCCAAGCAGGAAAAAAATTCACTTCCAAACTAAAAAAAGCCAAGAGGTTGCGTATTCCTCGTCAAGCAATAACTGAAACTCAAATCAATCGTACCGAACAAGCAGTCGGTAGAGTTGTGGGTTCGCTATGCGTTCTAACTACCCATAAAAACAACGTTCATCGTGGGGTACTAACTTCTTGGGTATCTCAAGCTACTTTTAATCCCCCTGGGGTGATGATTGCTTTGGCTGAAGAAGATAATCTCAATTTAATTGGCGAACTAGGGGATAAATTTGTACTTAATATCTTGAAAGAAGGCAGAAGCGTAAGAAGAAATTTTAGCAATCGCAGTACCGATTCCTTTGGTAATTTGATTACTAAGCCTGCCGACAATGGTTGCCTAATTATTGAAGAAGCTTTAGCTTATATCGAATGTCGGGTTCAAGGACATTTACCTTCGGGCGATCGCACTTTAATTTATGCGATCGTCGAAAAAGGTGAAGTATTACAAGATCGAGGAGTTACCGCCATACAACATCGCAAGTCTGGGAGATATTATTAGTTCCTCCTTGTAGTTGGTAATGGGCATTATGGCGATATCGCTTTAAGTATTTCTACTTAAGCAAAAAGTAGGATGCTCCCTGTTCTATGTGCAAGTATTGTAATTATTGTCATTACAATAATGTGCTTAATTCCTGTTTGCATCTTTGTTCAAAACACGACTTGGAAGGTTTCTAAATTAGAGAATATTTAACTAAGAACAAAAATACTTATGAAGGCTCGCTCGCCTCCAGAATTTGTGCGGTAGATTTTCCCTGAAGAATTAAGCTTTGAGTTAATTCAAGTAAGTTATGTAAAGTTCCAAGTCGTGTTCTATACTAAATATTTTCCCATTTTGATGAAATATTTTATTTTTTCCCAGGGGATTTTCTTCAGTTCCAGAGTTACACAGGGTGTAAAAGGTTATGAAAGTAAAGATTAAATTATTTGCAATCTATCAAGAGGTTTTCGATCGCTCGGAATTGGATTTAACTTTGAATCAAAATACTACTGTAGGAGATGTATTGAGGTCTTTAATCGAACAAAAACCAGAGTTAAAAAAATGGCAGGAAGTTACTCGATTTGGAGTTAATTTACAGTTTGTCGAATCCAATACCCTACTTCAGGATGGTGATGAATTGGTTTTGATTCCTCCTGTTAGTGGGGGCTGATTTTTCTACTCAAGATTCCACAAGAGAAGTTATTCTAAATTGTAAATACTCATTACTTTTGGTGAAAACCAGTTTTCCAAACGGCTAAATAGATTTGATTTTGAGGGTTGCGTTGAATGACTCCTTCTAAATTGTTAGCGCGAAATTTTTGTTTGTCGCTTTGTTGATTGATTACTTTTTCTACTTGACGATCTATTTCCGTTGAATAGTCAGTCATTAATAATTGTTTTAAAGTATGTTCTATTTCTATGGCTTTTACTGATTCATCAAAAGAAACTTCCGTCTGATAGATCGTTCCTGTCTCAACATCGGATAAGTAACCAAGATCGACTTTGGGAATAAAATCCTGATATAAAAATGCTTTACTATTAGCCCAATAACCTTTACTGGTATGGGTAGGTTTGCCTAAAGAACTTTTGATTTTTGCTATAGGAACGCCAACTCTAAATGCAGGTATATTTAATTGAGGTTGGGGTTCGGAGTTGGAGGTTGCTTCTAGATTCTTAGTAAGATGTTCGAGATCGAGACTGGTTAAAGATTGACTATCGCCTTGGTTTTCAGTGAGGAAAGAGAAATCGAAATTAAGAGTAGCAAAAGCTGCGCCCAATACACCCAATCCTAAAGAGAAGAGAATTGAGACTATTTTCATTTCTGCTGTTAGCCAAAACTTCTTTTTAAAAGGAGAAAATGCTGTTGCAGAAATATCGATCGATTGAGGGAACAAGGCTTGTAACATGGCTTCTGCCTCTATAAAACGATCGCCTGGATGGGGAGAAATGGCTCGATTTATGATTCTAGTCAGATTAGTCGATATGGGAGAAGATTCTTTTTCCCATAAAATTTTGTTGTTATAAGGATTGGTATCTAATTCTGCTGGAGTTTTAGCGGTTAATAAATATACCGCGATTAATCCCAAACTATAAAGATCGTCGGCGCAAGAAGATATTTCTAATTCTGACTCTGGAGGAATGTATCGCTCGCGATTTGCCACAGCTAAATTATAGCCATTTGACCTTTTAGTTTTTGTTGCTAATTTTTGGACTTTGCCAAAATAAATAGGTACGGGTAAATATTTTGATTTTGCCGAGGGATCGAGCTTAGTTTGCTGGCGTAAAACAACACTACTAGGGCTTAATTCTCGATAGACAATACCATATTGATGAATATATTGAAGCACCGACAAAATGCTGCTTAAAATCTCTTTGACTTCCGATTCTGGCAATTTGCCTTCTTGTTGGACTTTTTGTTTGAGGGTTATTCCTTCAATCCACTCCCGAACTAAATAAAATTCTTCTCCATCCTTAAAATATTCATAGAGTTGGGGGATCTGCCGATTATTACCGCTCAAAAGCTTCAAGATACTAGCTTCTCTCTCGAAAATAGTTCTCCAGGTTCTGGCTTGAGGATCGCCTAAAATCGGTCTAAATTTTTTGATAATATAACGACAAAAAAAAGACGAACCTTTACCTCTAGCTAAATATGTTTCGCTAAAAAGATTCTTACCGAGAATCTTGAGAATTGTGTATTTATTATTGATTGTTTCGCCCTTCATCCAAGTAATTGAAGTAATTAAAAATATAACTGATGCTAGCTAGCACGAGCGGGCGGGAAAACCGCTTTATTTCGTGTTCGACTCCACTCTAATATTAACCTCAGTTCGGGATAAGAGTATTAACTAGTTAGGGTAGCTATTAGTTTTTAGTCTTTAGTTCCTCACCAGCAGTAATCCAGCTAACGTTACTATGGAATCGAGCTTGCGATCGCATTATGGTTGAAGGTTCGATCGCCATTACTTTATATCCTCGTTCGGCGATCGCATTACTATAATTTCCCTTACCCGCACCAACATCGGCAATGATTTTTCCTGGGCTAAGATCTAAGAATTATATAAAGTCATAAATATTTACTGCAAGATTATCGTAAATTCCGAACTTTTACTGTAATTTATTCAATTTGCGATTGATATAAACTAAAAATAAATTGTAAAGCGATCGAAAGGAAGGTGAAAGAATATGTCTGGTTTTGAAGATCTTGCCAAAAAAGCTTTTTATATGGGTGTTGGCTTTGCATCCTACGCTCAAGAAAAAGCCAACGACAATTTTAAAGAATTGAGAACTCAAGCACAAAGTCTCGCCGATGAAATGGTGGAAAGGGGTAAAATTAATACTGAAGAAGCTCGTAAGTTTGTTGACGAACTGGTAGAACAAGCTCAAAAACAAGTAGTTACAGGTACTGATAATAATAATTCAGAATCGAGAGAACCTCGTCGGATTGAAATTATTGATGAAGAAGAACCTCAACCCAAAGCTAAATCCACAGCAACACCTCAGCCAGAAACATCTACTAACAGCCCAGAAAATGACGATTTGCGCCAACAAGTAGAATCTTTGAAGGAAGAATTACGTCGTTTGAAATCAGAAATGTGATAATAGGTAAGGCATGGATAATGAAATAAAATCTACTATTAGAATTAATCATGGATGATTGGCAGGAACAATTGTGGAAGCAAGTAGAAAAAGCTGCAACCGACATGGAAGAATTATTTGTCGATGTAGAAAAAGCTACAGAAACAGTTGTGGAAGAGGTAGGTGAAAGTATTGGTTCGTTTTTAGAACAATTTGGGTTTAATTTAGTTGAAGAAGTAGATAGTTTTATTGAAAATATTGTTGAGATAATTGTCACTACTAGCGATGAAATAGATGCTGCATTTGGTGAAGATTTCGATCGCTCTGTAGACGATTTTGTAGACGATTTCTATACCAATAATGACTATAGTAATGTTGGCTTTCACTCTCCTTCTGCCGAAAATAATCCCGCTTGCATTAACTGTATCAATTATCACGGACAAAGTTATAACGGTATTTTATTAGTGTGTGGTATGCACCCCCAAGGATGGGATGACGATAGTTGTCCCGATTGGGAAGCCGAGAATTAGAGCTTGTTACTAACTGAAAAGTTTTTTAAGATTTATTTAAGTAAAAATACCTTGACCTATTAATAGATCGAGGTATTTTTATTTACTGGTTTATTTATCGATCTGCCTATTCATCGTAAGCATTATGAGGATTAATTGTTCCCTCGTAGGGTTGGACTCCAGTTGCTGGATAATTGTCTTTAGCTGGACTAAAAATCGCCATAAAACCTTCGGTAACATATCGAACAATGTTCTTTACTGTTTTCGATCCAATCATCTCTCAATCTCCTAGGTAATCTATGTTATCGGCAACAATGGTCTAGAGCAGCGTTCCTTAATATATTCATGATTGTCCTCTAAAAACTGAGATGGAGCTTAGAAAAAGTAATAATTTTTGAGCAAAAGTTAAATTAAACAATTTTTGTTTGTCAATCTTTAAAGAAACAGTTCTGGTAAATTCAAAATTGTAATTTATTATTCTGATTCTAAAATAATATTATTTGCATCAGAAATGACAGTAAATTTACCAGAATTACACCACGGTTTCATCAAAAGTAATGGTATTAACCTCCATTACGCGAGTCAGGGAGAAGGAAAACTGATGTTAATGTTGCATGGTTTTCCTGAATTTTGGTATTCTTGGCGATATCAAATTGCTGAATTTGCCAGAGACTATCATGTTGTAGCTGTAGATATGCGGGGCTACAATGATAGCGATAAACCAGAAGCCCTGTCGGCATATAAAATGTCGGAACTAATTGCCGATGTCAAAGGGATAATTAATGGTTTAGGCTATGAAGATTGTATTTTAGTAGCTCATGACTGGGGTGGAGCGATCGCCTGGAATTTCGCCTACGAACATCCAGAAATGGTCGAAAAACTAATCGTGATGAATCTTCCCCATCCAGTTAAATTTAAGGAAGGATTAAAAACTTGGCAGCAATTACAAAAAAGTTGGTATATCTTTTTGTTTCAAATACCTTGGTTGCCCGAACTTATTTTCCAAACAAACAACTATCAAGCGATCGCATCTGCTTTTGTAGATCTGGCGATTGACAAGTCGGCATTTAAGGAATCAGATTTGACAGCCTATCGCCATGCTGCTGCCAAGCCAGGGGCAATGACAGCAATGATTAACTATTATCGAGCTAACTTTACTTTTCTGGCAGATAATCGCGACTACGGTATCTTAGAAATTCCTACCTTAATGATTTGGGGCGAAGAAGATACTGCTCTTGGTAAGGAGTTAACTTATGGTACGGATGCTTATGTCAGAAATCTGCAACTAAAATATATTCCTAATTGCAGTCATTGGGTACAACAAGAGCAACCACAGCTAGTCAATCAATATATGCGAGATTTTTTATAAATTATTTATTCAAAAGATTCTTTGAAGGGAGCAGCTTCAATACTGCTAATTGGTGCTGTTTCAGGGTTCGAGTTGGGAACGGTTTCTAGTTTGCCAGTGACGGCTTCATCTTCGCTAATTGGTACTGGTTCAAAGGATACTTTTCCTTCTAACCAAGCCGTCAACAAGTCGGGAAGATTTTTTTTCAACCAACCTAATGCAACTATTCTCGCCACAGGTTTAATATAACCTACCAAGACTTTCATCATCTTATTTAAAGGTGGGTTAGATAATTTGGCATTGGCATAGTTGATCGAACCAACATCAATTAAGCAATCAATAATCAATTTAAGGGATGTTTCTTCACGTTCGACTATCTGCTGTAATAGAAGAGTGACATCGCGCATCCTTTCTTTTTTTTTAAGCTCCTCAGGGGATATGGTCTCAACCTTTAGGGATTCCTCTTTATAGGTAATCATTAAAATTTTAGATAAAAAATATTACTCCCATTATCTTATGGTTCTTTGAGAGCAAACACTATATGTAATTAGACACGATTGCTTAATTTTACAAACAATTAATTAGATTCGGTTGCTGAATTAAAAGTATCTTGATATATCTTGTTAGTTTCGCTAATAAAATTAGCTAAATTCTGCTGCACTTTAGCTAAAGCTTTGCCATCTATATAAACTTCTTTGGTAGGATACTTCTCCAATAACTCTAAAGACGAAATTAAATTATCATCGCTAGCAGAAGCTACTAATGTTCCTCTCAAGGCTTTGACGTTGGCTCGTTTTGATTTGGCACTAACAACATCCCCTGTTTGACTTAAAGCGTGTTCTCCAGGAGCAGTATTGAGCAGATCGTAAATTAGCTTGGTATTGGCAGGAAATTGCTGTTTGAGTATCCAGCGCACAATAAATGGGTTTTGATTGCCGAATTTGAGTATGGTATTAATTGAGGGAGATGTTTCCCCAGTAGAAGCAAAAGTTTGTAATTCTGCTACAGAAACAGACTGACTCGCACCTCCATGAGTAAAAACAACCGTTTCTGCTGCCTGAGCTTGGCGATCGCATTTTAAGATTGCAGCAGTCAGCACCAATATTACGATGCTAGTTTTCCTTAACCATTGGGACATATTTGTTATTTCCATTTAATTGTTAACCTCATATATAATTTATGCTTCAAGTATAAAGTACGACCCATTTAGATTAATAATGCCTTTGTTAATTATTTACAGAAATGATAAAAGAAAGAAAGCTAAATATCTTTTAGATTTAGAACTTTGCTTTTAGATAAGGTATTGCTGCGAGCGAGGTATGATTTTAAAACTTCAGTAACTCTATTAAAAACTTATTTCCTAAAATGTCCGATTCCCAAGCTATTAATCAAGCCGTCGCCAAGCTATACAACACCTATCCTTTTCCTCCCGATCCTCTTTCCGATCTCGAACCTCCTGGATATAACTGGCGTTGGAGTTGGACTGCGGCTTATAGCTTTTGTACGGGCATGAAACCTGCTACCCAAGATATTCGTATTCTAGATGCGGGTTGCGGTACTGGTTCGGGTACTGATTATTTAATCCATCAAAATCCAGCAGCAGAAATTACGGCGATCGATCTGAGTGAAAAGGCTTTAGAAGTAGCCCAAGAAAGGTGTCGTCGTTCGGGAGTTATTGCTAACCACGATAAACCCGTGAATTTCTATAATCTCAAGTTAGAAGAGGCTACCAGCCTGGAAGGAGAATTCGATTTTATCAATTGTGTGGGGGTTTTGCACCATTTACCCGAACCAGAGAAAGGCATTCAAGCTTTAGCTAAGAAATTAAAACCAGGGGGGATTTTGCATATCTTTGTTTATGCAGAATTAGGGCGTTGGGAAATTAGTCTGATGCAAAAAGCGATCGCTTTACTCCAAGGAGAAAAACGAGGTGACTATCGGGATGGGGTCAAAGTAGGTCGAGATATTTTTGCCAACCTGCCAGAAAACAATCGCATTCTTCAGCAAGAACAAAAGCTTTGGTCTTTAGAAAATTTCCGCGATGAGGCTTTTGCCGATATGTACGTTCATCCCCAAGAAATTGATTATAATGTCGAAACTTTGTTTCAATTGATCGATGCTTCGGGGTTAGATTTTGTCGGTTTTTCTAATCCTAAATATTGGCAACTCGAAAAATCGATTGGTAAGTCGGAAGAACTAATGGCAAGGGCAAAAAAATTAAGCGATCGCGATTATTATCGTCTGATCGAACTCCTCGATCCCAGCTTAACTCATTACGAATTCTTCTTAGCTAAATCTCCCTTACCCAAACAAGATTGGTCGGAAGATGAAATGCTAAATAAAGCCATTCCCGAACTTCATCCCTGTATGCAAGGTTTTCCCAGTAAAAGTTTTTTAAATTTTGAATTCCAAATGGAAAATCTCTCTGATGATGAATACGAATTTATGCAAGCTTGCGATCGCGAAAAAGGTTCTAAAACAGTGGCAGAACTATTATCAGACTGCTCTTTTGATCTTTCAGGAGTGCGATCGCTCTTCTGTCGGCAACTTATTGTCTTGAGCAATTAAGATGAGGTGACTGGGTGACTAAGTTGTTTAGCGACCGAAAAAAAGTATTTAAGAACCTTTACCCTTTTACCTTTACCCTTTACCCAACCTTGATTGAGTCTCTATCGAAACTCACGTCTTAAGAGGATTTCGTTATATGATTATCTAGGCTAAATATTAAGTAAAATGACTTCTATCCAAGAACAACTAAAAGAATTAAATAAAGAAGCTATAGATGCGATCGCAGCTACTGATAACCTAGAAGAACTAGATAAACTTCGAGTTAAATATCTCGGCAAAAAAGGCGCGCTTTCTCAAATTTTACGAGGTATGGGCAAGCTTTCGGCAGAAGAAAGACCTGCAGTTGGTTCTCTTGCTAACGTAGTTAAAGAAGAAGTTCAGCATGGTTTAGAACAACGCAAACAAGCTCTACAACAAGCCCAGATTGCCGCCCAGATCGCCGCAGAAACATTAGATGTAACTATGCCTGGGGTCAATCGTCCTTTGGGTCGAATTCATCCTTTAAATGGTGTCGTAGATCGAGTCTTGGATATTTTTGTAGGCTTGGGTTATACCGTTGCCACGGGACCTCAAATTGAAACTGACTACTATAATTTTGAAGCTTTAAATACTCCCCCCGATCACCCTGCTAGAGATATGCAGGATACCTTCTATTTGCCAGGAGGTAATTTGTTACGTACCCATACTTCTTCGGTGCAAATCCGCTACATGGAAAATAACCAACCTCCCATTAGAATTATTGCTCCTGGTCGGGTATATCGTCGAGATACGGTAGATGCAACTCACTCCGCAGTATTTAATCAGGTAGAGATTCTAGCGATCGATAAAGGTTTAAAATTTACCGATCTCAAGGGAACAATTAAAGAGTTTTTACAAAGAATGTTTGGGAACGAACTACCAGTACAATTCCGCACTAGTTATTTTCCTTTTACCGAACCATCGGCAGAAGTAGACGTACAGTGGAAAGGTAAATGGCTCGAAGTCATGGGATGTGGCATGGTAGACCCTAACGTCCTCAAAGCCGTAGGTTACGATCCCGAAATCTATACTGGATTTGCTGCGGGTTTTGGTGTGGAGAGATTTGCCATGGTTTTACATCAAATTGACGATATTCGTCGTTTATATAATAGCGACTTGCGCTTTTTAAATCAGTTTTAAAATAATCTTTCATTATCGATTTATCGGTAGGGTGTGCAATACCCACTCTATTGATAAATGCTAAATGGATAAATGCTAAATGAAATGACGTGATAATAGTATCTTCTCCCGATCGAGTAAAAACTCCTACGGCGATCGCTTTGGGTAATTTTGATGGCATTCATCGAGGGCATCAAATAGTTTTGCAACCGATTATTGAATCTGCAATTCAAACAGAATTACAACCTTCTGTGGTTAGTTTTACTCCCCATCCTAGAGAATTTTTTTCTGGGGGAAAATTGCAGCTACTAACTCCCATTCCTGAAAAAGCAGAGCAACTATCAAATTTGGGTCTAAAACAATTAGTTCTCTTGGCTTTCGATCGCACTATGGCTTCTTTGAGTCCTCAAGAGTTTGTCGAAGAAATTATTGTCAAGCAATTACAAGCCAAAATAGTTAGCGTTGGTGAAGATTTTCGGTTTGGTTACCAGCGACAAGGAACGGCAAAAGATTTAAACAATCTCGCTCGCCAACATAACATTAAAGTACATCTCAATTCTTTACATAAATATCGAGACAATAGCGATCGCTCGGTAAGAATCAGTAGCTCTCTAATTCGTCAGGCTCTATTAAATGGCGAAATTAAAGCAGCCAACCATATGTTAGGCAGACCCTATCGGCTAAGGGGTAAAGTAGTTAAAGGACGGCAGTTAGGCAGGACAATCGGTTTCCCTACGGCTAATCTGGAACTACCTCCAGAAAAGTTTCTGCCCAGCTATGGAGTCTATGCTGTCGATGTTTTGTTAGATGACTCTACTGTTAAAGGAGTAATGAATATTGGTTGTCGACCTACAGTAGATGGCGAAAATCCTACTATTGAAGTACACTTGCTCGATTGGTCTGGAGATATCTACGGTCGAGAACTAAAAGTGAATTTAAAACAGTTTTTGCGTTCCGAACAAAAGTTTGATTCTCTAGAAGCCTTGAAACAACAAATTGTTAAAGATTGTCAAGCAGCAGCCGAAAACTTCTAATCTAGGATAGATAATCGATCCCTATCGAGCGCATCGTCAATTATGTCAGAAGCAATCACCAACCCCCCAGCTAGCTTTCTTCTCAAACCAGGTACATTATGGTCGAGAACTAAAGAACAAACTAAATTTGCCCGCGAATCTGGTGCGTTAAAGTCAATTGAAACCCAATATCAATTGATCGAACAAGAAGATATTTTATTTGTGGTGCGTACTAAGGGTAATTTGAAAGGCAAAGAACGAGCCAAAAAAAAACAAAAGCAGCTTGAAAAAAAAACAGGCAAAAGATGCGATCCGTTTTTACCTTACGAACCAGATATGTTTGTAGGAGATATTTCTTCCAGTCATCTTTGTTTGCTCAATAAATTTAACGTTGTAGACCATCATCTTTTAATTGTGACTCGTGCTTTTGAAGAACAAACCGACCTTTTGAACCTCAAAGATTTTGCTGCTTTGTGGTCTTGTTTGCAAGAAATAGATGGTTTGGCTTTTTATAATGGTGGAGAAATAGCAGGAGCATCCCAAAGACACAAACATCTCCAGTTAATCCCTTTACCTTTTATGGCAGATGTAGTTCATCTCCCCATTGCTAAGGCAGTCGCTAATATTAATTGGCAAAATTCTTTTGGTACAATTGCCAGTTTCCCTTTTCGTCATGCAATAGCTAAATTAAACATCAACCCTACAGATGCTTTTACAGCAGCCAAACAAATGTGGCAACAATACCAGCGACTGCTAAATAAAGTTGGCTTTGAGTTAGACCCCGACAGCAAAACCCAACCAGGGGCTTATAATCTATTAACTACTAGAAATTGGATGCTAATTGTACCGCGATCGCAAGATTCTTTTGCTAATATTCCCATCAATTCTCTAGGCTTTGCTGGCTCTTTGTTCGTGCGCGATCGCAATTCTTTAGAACTCCTCAAACAAACAACTCCTCTAAAACTTTTAGAAAAAGTAGCTATTAGAAATTAATAATTGTTTACTACCTACTACCCATCTCGATCCCGCTTTATTATCACCCTTTAGGGAAGACGGGACTACCTAAAAACGATAACTCAGAAAACACGAAAATTAATTAGATAACACAAAAAAAAGCCCTTGGATTGAAAGATAAAGAAAATCCCTTTCAATCAAGAGCTAATTACACTAATATTTCTCGTTTAGTTATTACCAGCAACTGTAGAAGTTCCAGACTTAGAAGATTGGTTCTCTTCTGTAGTCTCCTGTTTCTCATTATTGTTACTATTATTGTTGTAGTTGCGTTTGCCACGATTTCCATAACGACTAGTTGTTTTACGGAATTTACGAGCGTTAATTTTATTTCTAGCTGCTTTTTCTTTTTTTGCGTTACGACGTTTAGCCATTTATATAGAATTCCTCATTACACAGTAAAACGCTTCTGAGAGTCCTTAGTATCATAAACTAGTTACTCCCCAGAAGCGCAATTCAATTTATTGTTGAAGCTTAAAAGCGATCGTTACGACGACCACCGCCGCCGCCGAAAGAACTTCTGTTTTCGCGGGGTCTGGCTTTATTAACCTTTAATTCACGACCCATCCATTCTGCGCCATCGAGGGTTTCGATCGCTTTTTCTTCTTGCTCGTCTGTTTCCATTTCGACAAAGCCGAAACCACGTTTCCGACCAGTTTCGCGATCAGTAGGAAGATGAACGCGCTTTACATTTCCATATTCTGCAAATACTTCGTTTAAATCTTCCTGGTTAACCTCGTAGCTAAGGTTACCGATGTAAATTGACATGAATTGTAATGTCTCCTCAATGCTGTTGTGATGTAGAGAGTTAAATCTTCGGAAAAAAGCTAATCAATACTTTACGGGAAAACCTATCAATATCGAATACAAACTGGATTGCCGATTTTTATCTCAATATGAATCCTAACACTTTATGCTATAAATGCTAGAAAAAAAAGTAATATAATTAGAAAAATAATTATTTATGCCCTAGCAATTAGTTACAATTACATACTTACCAAAAACTTTTCTACTAACAATTCTACAACAGGAATAGAAGCAGAAGTAGCAATAGTGGAGGGATAAACCAGATCGCCCCAATCTGGATGTTGGATTAAAGAACAGTTTTGATAGGCAATTGTCGGATAATCTAGCAAAGTAGCAACGGTAGCATTGTCATCGATTCTAGACTTTCCCTGTTGTGACAGTAATGGATAGCCATTGCGAGGATCGAAAATGTCGCTAAGATAGCCGCGATCGCGCAATGCAAAACTCAATTCCCAACCAAAACGAATAAATTTAACTCTCAGGCGGTCTTTTTCTCGAACAACCGACTCATCTGACTTGCGGAGCGAAACGCGAGATTTTTGTAACACTAAAATCAACAAATTGACAGAAACATTCCAATCTGGCAAAAGCTGTCCTTGATTTTTCTTAACAAACAAGTGGGGAGTGACGATCCAGATCTGAACTTCTTGAGTTTTTGTGGCAAATTGCTTCTTTATTTTCATTCGTTAAATAATTTTGCATCATAAAGATGTTTGACGATCGCAGCATCGGTTAAGTTGTATTGCAAGGGAGTAATCGTAATATAGCGATCGCGAATTGCTTGTACGTCAGTCAAGATATGAGGCGGTAAATTAATATCTTCTGGCTGTTCTATATCTTCAATAATTTCTCCTTCCAGCCAATAATAACTTTTACCCCTAGGATCGAATCTTTTGGCAAATTTCTCAATGTAGCGACGCAAACCTTGACGAGTCACTGCCACTCCCACAATCTCTGTAGCGGATATTGGAGGCACGTTAATGCTGAGTAACGGAGGTTTAGGATAATCTGCCCCTGATAGTTGTTGCAATAGCTTTAAAGCGAAATCTGCTGCGGGTTGAAATTCAAAATGAGAAAAACTAGCCAAACTAAAGGCAACGCTAGGAATTCCTTCTAAAACTCCCTCCATTGCTGCCGATACAGTCCCTGAATATAAAACATCAGTACCCAGGTTTGGACCATGATTGATGCCCGAAAACACAAAATCTGGACGTTCTTTTAGAACCGCACTCAGAGCAAATTTAACGCAGTCGGCGGGAGTCCCCGAACAAGACCAAGCTATAACATCTTCATCAAATACCGAGTCTACTTCCTTGGCTCTAATGGGTTGATGTAAAGTTAAACCGTGTCCCGTAGCAGAACGTTCGCGATCTGGACATACAACCGTTACTTTATGTCCTGCTTGAGCTAAGGTATTGGCTAAAGTTCTTACTCCTAAAGCAAAAATTCCATCGTCGTTACTAATTAAAATATTGCTCATCGATCGACAATTGAGGAAATTAGATAAGGTTTAAAATCTAACATGATATTTAGATAGATATAGATTCGGATTTCAAACCACATATAGAGTAATATAAGCTTAATTTTATCAATGAAACGCTATATGCAGTAAAAGTTGAGTTATAGTAGAAGACCAGAATAATTAATTTTGCCTTAGTATGCAGCCAGTTTCATCGCCAACCAGTAGTAGTTCCTACCTTACAGCCAATTCAGTTTCTGAATCTTTAACTACACAAGTCGAACAAACAACGGGAAATGCTACATTTAGCAAGCTAGTAGCCACAGAAAATAAAGCGATCGAGACAGTCGAGTCTCATCCAAATATTCAGGTCGTTAGAAGAGATGGTTCTCTAACGCCTCTAGATATTACCAAAATTCGCGCTGTGGTTGAGTGGGCTTGCGACGGATATAGCGTCAATACGATCGCCCTCGAAGCAGGTTTGACCGCTAGATTGCGTAATGGTGTAACCACTAGAGATATTCAGGACAATTTAATCGATTGTGCTTTAGGAATGTGCAGCCCAGACGAACCAGAATGGCGTTATGTAGCTGGTAGATTGCACGTTTGGAATCTGTGGAAAGATACTCAAGTGGCTCGTGGTTTTGGTTATGGAGACTACGAGAAGGTAGTTAGATTGCAAGTAGATGCCGAACGCTACGATCGCGGGATCTTAAAATATTCCACCGAAGAGTTACAAGAAGCAGGAACTTGGATTAATTCAAACTGGGATAAAGATTATGATTATGCAGGGGCGGTATTGTTGAGCAAACGATATTTGCTCGATCGCGAACTTCCTCAAGAGGCTTTTCTCACTTGCGCTTTGTTGTTAGCTTCCAACGAAGACAAGAGCATCAGATTGACTATAGCTAGAAAATTTTATCAAGCGATCGCCAAACGTAAGATTTCTTTAGCCACACCGATTTTAGCCAATTTAAGAGTTCCCAATGGTTCTTTGAGTAGCTGCTTTATTATCGCCATGGACGATAATTTAGAAAGCATTTTTGAAGAAATTACTAACGCCGCCCGCATCTCGAAAAACGGCGGTGGTGTGGGAGTCAATGTCAGTCGCATTCGCGCCACTGGTAGTTGGGTAATGGGTAAAGAAAATGCTTCTGGAGGTGTAATTCCTTGGATCAAGCTTCTCAACGATACGGCGATCGCTGTCAATCAGGGCGGTAGAAGGGCTGGTGCGGTAACCATTGGTTTGGATATTTGGCATCTAGACGTACCCGAATTTTTGGAAATGCAAGCGGAAAATGGCGATCGCCGTCGCAAGGCTTATGATGTATTTCCTCAATTAGTCATCGTCGATGAATTTATGCGTCGGGTGCAAAACAAGCAACAATGGACGCTAGTAGATCCCTATGAAGTGAAAGAGCAATTGGGTATCGATCTGGCAGCTACTTGGGGGGAAAGTTTTGAAGCGGCTTACCAACAAATTGAAGCAGAATTAGGCAAGAAAATTAATCTTTATAAAACTGTAGACGCTCGCGAATTGTTCAAGCACATGATGCGTAGTCAGGTAGAGACGGGAATGCCCTATATGGCGTTTAAAGACACCATTAACAGGGCAAACCCCAACAAGCACGAAGGCTATATTCCTGGGGTGAATTTGTGTTGTGAAAGCTTCAGTAACGTTAAGGCTGGAGTTGAAGCTCACTGTTGTAACTTAGTTTCTCTCAATCTAGCTAATTTAGAAAAATCCGAAATCGCTGAAATCTCTCAACTAGCAGTGAGAATTCTCGACAACACCATCGATATTACCAAACCTCCCTTTGCCGACAGTAAAACCCATAACGACAAATACCGCACTATTGGTGTAGGTTGTATGGGCTTGGCTGACTGGCTGGCTAAAAATCATTTGACCTACACTCACCTCACCGAAATCAGTAGTCTATTTGAAGAAGTAGCCTATTGGTGTACTTTTGCTTCCATGGAATTAGCTAAAGAGCGGGGTGCTTATGGTGCTTTTCCTGATAGCGAATGGAGTAAAGGTAAATTACTCGGTGCTAAAACTATAGACGAAATTACTGCCATTGCCGAAGATAGCGATCGCTGGATACAACTAGCAGAAGACATTCAAACCTATGGCATTCGCAACTCCCATATAACTGCGATCGCCCCTAATACTTCTTCCTCTTTAGTGCAAGGTTGCACTGCCAGCATTCTTCCCGTATATAGTAAATTCTTCTACGATAAGTGGGCAAAAGGTACAGTACCCATCGCACCACCTTTTATTCAAGAATGTTTCTGGTTTTATCGCGAAAACAAAAGTCTCGATCAAAAAACTGTAGTTAAAGCCGTAGCTACCATGCAGCAATGGATCGATACAGGTATTTCGATGGAATTATTATTTAACCTCAATCAAGGTGTCTATTTCCCTGAAGAACCAGAAAGAGCGGTTAAAGCTAAAGATATTTTTGACACCCTAATGATGGCATGGCGTGAGGGTTGCAAAGCCGTTTACTATATTCGCACCGTACAAAAAGACGACTTTAAAGAAAAAGCAGATGAAGCCTGTGCGGCTTGTGCCAATTAACCACTATTTTCAATGGATGATTTTAAAAAACGTTAAATACACTGTGAAATAGATATTTTGGTTAGTTATTAATTAATTATTAAATTAACTATCTTGTTTTAACAACCAAAAAGCAGTGTAAGTCATCCCCGATTCGTCTGGTTGAATTAAAATAAAATGCAATCCTTTGGCAGCTTGTTTTTTCCGTTCGTAGTTTCTGGCAATTTCCGCTGCCGATTCCGATTCAAAAGTATTAAATACCCAGCGATCGATTAAGCCCGTTTCTAAAACAAAGCCACCCGATTTACCAATTTCAGTGGGAATATAATTTAAAAAAGCAGGATTTTGCTGTTCTATCCAACGAGCAATTTGCATTGACTTTTTACCGCCATAAACTACGATGCCAGGAATGGGAAGCTCGGAAGCAAGGTTTAACTTGACTGGATATAAAGCTTCTGGCAAATGACAAATTGGAATCGGGCGATCGCGAAATAAATCGACAATTTGATTGGCTTTAATATTAGCAATTTGCCATTTATCTCCCCAAAGATTTTCTGGTAAAGCTTGAGGTACTGTTTTTTCTAGTTTAGTTGGATTGTAATTGGGATATTTAGTTTTATATTTTTCAATCAATACTTGTTTTAAAGTGGGAGTGTTTCTTGTAGCTTCAACTTGTATATTTAATTGGGATGCAGCAGCAGTGATTAAACCTAATGCTTGAGGGCGAAATACTTGTATTTTGTCTGGTAATTGACCTACTGCTATTTGCTTAAATTGGTCTGCCAGCCAAGAACCGTTAGCATCGGCAGCAGAACATCGAACGCCATAAACTTTAGAAGTATTTTTTTCAGCAGTAGCATTAACCAGAGTGCAAATTGTTAACTCCCACAATCTTTCTGTTGCCGTTTGTTCGGGAAGATAATAAAAGTCCGCTTGCCAAATAATCATAAGTCATAGGGAGTAATATTTTAAGTCGCTCCATTTTATTAAACATTAAATATTCTCAATCTTCACCAGCAAATTAATAAGTAGCCAAGCAGAATTATTTGTATATTTCTGCTTGGCTACTTAAAATCGATCGCACTAAAGTAATTCCTTCTTTCTGAGATTCGGAGGGATCGTTTTTTGATAACTTGTAACTACCCAGGTAGAAGTAGAGCGGTAGGAACTACTTAGCTTTCAGCAAATTTTTGATATAAATGTTCGATCTTATTAGTTTCTGAGGCAACGTCTTCTTCTAATTTTTCTAGTCTGGCAATTTCGACACCGCGATCGATTTCGACGTTTTGTTTTTGTTCTACGAGGTTATCTAATTCTGCCTTACGAGAAGTAATATCTTCGTTCATGCGATTGCTAATTTCTGCTTCGTAAGCCTTAAAACATTCTGCGATCGCTTCAGCTACTCTAGGAGATTGTTCTTGAGCTACTTGGGGCAAGTATTTAACTAATTCTTTTTGGGCTGCTTTAACGAGTTCTTTTCTGGCTCGATCTGCCTGAAATACTCCAATACCCAAACCCAATAAAGCAAAACCAATTGGTCCTAATACCACTCCCGTGATGGTGGTAATAATAGTTCCCACCCCATATACGGTAATAAAGTTGAGCATGATATTTTTCCAATCAAATCCCGCCCCAGCCATAGCTACTCCCGCTAGATTGCCTCTAGCTAGAGAAAAAATACCCGCTGCCCATTTTGCCCAGCCAGGAGCGTCATCTTCTGAATTTAATTTACTAATTCGAGGAATTTTTTGTCCTGTCAGTTTTTCGGTAATTTTATTAGTTACTTCGGTATAGTCTACGCCGTAACTAGTAGCAATACTCGATAGTTGGACGAATGCCGCTTCCATATCTTTTTCAGCCCCACGACTCCATTCTGCTAGCTTGTCATTAACATAGTTTTCAAAAGCCTTAGTCAGTTCTCTTTCAAATACTTCTCGTTTGCCCGAAGACAAAAAATCGAGAAAATTTAAACTTGGTTGGTAGCGAACAAAATCTGTTTCAAAAGTATCTCCCAAGCCAATGACAAAATTATTAAAAGATTGAGCAATAGTTTGAGACTTTTTATCACCTATGTTTCTGATTTCTTGTTTGAAGTCTTCACAAATTTCATTTAATAATTCAAACTCTGGAGCGACGGAGGCAATTTTTTCTTTTAATTCGTTAATATCTGATTCTAATAAAGGAATTCTTCTCGCTACTGCTTCTTTAACTTTATTATGTGTTTGCTTGCTTAAAATTCTAGCTTGACGTAATTCTGCGATCGCTCTTTCTTGGGTAAGAAAAGTATTTAAAGAACCTAAAAATTCGGGAAATCCCGTACCTGATAGATCGGCATTACTATCTTTAATTCGTTTGCGGAGTGCTATCAAAGAACAAAGAGGAAATACCCTTTCATCATAAAGATCTCGCGATTCTGTTTGACAGTATTCTGCTAGGTTTGCTTTAAAGACTCGCTTGAGTTTGAATTCTGCTTCTTCTAGTTCTTCAGGATCGTCTGGGTCAATTAAACTTTCTTTAACTTGATCCCAAGCATTAATCAAGAAAAATACTGTTAGACCCCGATCTTTAAGATAGTTTTCTAGATAGCGACGTTCTCCTAAAGTGCAGGGTTGAGTTGCTCTTAGAACAAATAAAATTACGTGACAGTTATTAATATATCCAAGAGATAATTCATTCCGAGCTTCCGTATCGTTCAACCCAGGACTATCGACAATTTCTACTCCTTTTTCTAATAAAGCTAAGGGATACTCGACGATCGCATGGGAAACATTAGGAAAAGCCAATTTCTTTTCTTGTTCCAAACGTTTGGCTTCGGCTGGATCGATCGTATATTTATATTTAAATATTTTAAAATCTATCGATTCTGGTTCGCTACCATCATTAAAATAAACTGTAACTTTTTTTTCTTCTCCATAGCGCAATACCGTTAAAATTGCCGTACAGGGATTCACATCGCTAGGTAAAATATTCTCACCAATTAAAGCATTTAAAAAGGTACTTTTTCCCCGTTTCATATCTCCTAAGACTAAAAGACGAAACACCCCTTCCCTAAGATTAGTACCAGATTTTTTAATATCTTCAATATCTCTTTCTAACT
Source organism: Waterburya sp. (assembly GCF_058530065.1). NCBI lineage: Bacteria > Bacillati > Cyanobacteriota > Cyanophyceae > Pleurocapsales > Pleurocapsaceae > Waterburya > Waterburya sp. The sequence goes on from NZ_JBZNBU010000272.1 coordinate 34,039, forward strand.
CTAGCTTCCCCGATTTGCTTTGACCGATCTTTTCCGCATCTTCTATGGTATGGGCTATGACTGCCATTGAATTGGCAATTTCACTTCGGGCGCGGGCGACTTTTCCCAGATCGTTGAGAAAGCTTTGAGTTTCGATTTTCATTTTTTTGCTTAGTGGTCAGTTGTTCTATTTTATTCAAGGATCTCGATGACCTGCAAAAGATTTCGATCGCTAAATTATATTGTCTATTGTTTAACAAGATTATGGTTGACATTCATTGAAAATAGCGAGAGTTTATTTACTAACTTCTTTGCCTATTTTTGGGTTAATTACTAGGTAAAGCCCATTATTAAGTAAATATAACTAATGCAAAATTATTAAATGTCTTAAAAGATATTAATCCTAATGGTTCGAGTAATCCTCGAATATTTATTACTTTAAATGATACCGTTCTCTTTACTGCGTTAGGATAGAGGATCGCAACTCAGACTAAGTACTGCATTTTGCCCGCCAAAGCCAAAGCTAAAGCACATTGCTTTATTTATATTTACCCTCTCGGTTTTGGTGATTATATTAAGCTCGAAATCCGATTGTTTCAAACCCACACAAGGAGGTAAATAGCCCTGTTTTAATGCCATCAGAGTTAAAGCAGTGCCGATCGCTCCTGAAGCTCCTAGGGTATGTCCTGTTGCACCTTTGGTAGAACTGACGGCTACTTGAGGAGCAAAGATATGTTTGATTAGATCTGCTTCGTGACCATCGTTTAACATCGTACTCGTACCGTGAGCGTGAATATAGTCAATCTCTTGGGGTATAAAGTTACTGCGTTCTAAAGCTTGTTTAATGGCGATCGCAGCACTACCATTGATGGTTTGAGGCGCGCTGATATGATGGGCATCGCAGGTTAAACCAAAGCCCGTTATTTTGCCGTAAATTTTAGCTTGGCGTTGTTTGGCTAATCGATCTGTTTCTAGAACAAAAATTGCTCCTCCTTCCCCTAAAACCAAACCTTCACGACGGCGATCGAAAGGATAGCAACCAGTTTTAGCTAATGCTCCCATGCGATCAAAGGCAGCTAAAGTGAGAGGAGTAATCGGTGTTTCTAACGCCCCTGCAATAACGCGATCGCACCTACCAGTTTGAATCAATTCGTAACCCCTAGCCAATGCCCAAATTCCCGTAGCACAGGCAGCCATGGGTGCTAAAACTGGCGCGCTAGTCTGGATGTATCGAGCGCAAGCGATCGCAGGGCGATCGGGTAAAGTCTGCAACCAGTTAGGAATACTAGGGGGTTTGTGGCTGGCTAATTCTTCCCAATTTGCCTGACAACCACGACTTGAGCCGATTACTACCCCACAGTCGTTTAAAGGTACTTTTAATCCAGCATCTTTTAAAGTATCTAATAACAGTTGCTTAATAATGGCTTCAATCTTACTCGGCTGAGAATTAATTAATCCCAAAGGATAAAGAGGAAGTTCGGGTAAAAGATGCTGCGAACTAATTCCCGACTTCCCTTGTAAAATATTCGACCAAGTTGGCTGTAAAGATCCGAGACAAGAAATCAATCCTATCCCAGTAACTACAACTTCCATATAAATAAGGTTTGCTTAAAATTCAGGTCTATTTTTTCAGATTATCCAAACCTTCAATTACTTTCACCGTACCAATGCGATCGCCTTGCTGAATTTGAGTTACCACATCCATACCTTCCACTACCTTACCAAAAACGGCATAGTCTCCATCCAAAGAAGGCAAATCTTCCAAAGCAATATAAAATTGACTGGATGCGCTGTCAGGCATAGCAGAACGAGCCATGGCAATTACCCCGCGATTGTGTTTTAGGGCTACATTTCCCCCCAGTCTAGCTTTGCTATAGGTAGGCTCTTCATCTCCTTGTAGCTTAATTTCAAGAGGAATACGACGCTCCATACCAGTTTGAGGATCTTTGTAACCACCAGTACCCAATGTTCCTGCGAAATTGGGATCTTTCCCTTGAGGATCTCCCCCTTGTGCCACAAAACCAGGAATTACACGGTGGAACACTAGTCCATCGTAAACTCCTTGAGCTACCAAATCTACAAAGTTACCAGCAGTTAGGGGTGCATCTGTACCGTTGATTTCAATGATTATCGGCGAGCCATTAACCTCTAATTCTACTTTCGCCATTCCTTCTAATTGAGGCAAATTATTACTCATATTTTTATTACTATTTTTGTTTTCGGCGATCGCCACTTGTGATTGACCATTTCTCACATTATCAGAAGATGAAGATGATTGAGAAGCATCATTGGCTGATGTGGTGGCGCAGCCACCTAGGAGTAAAGTACTAGCTAGCAGCAACGAGCAAATTTTAATTAACCAAATGTTAGTTCTGGTTTTCATTTGAATCTTCCACCACGCAATATAAATTTCAAGTTCACAAAACCAGAATAATCGATTTACGATTGTTCTGGTGCTACTTTTTCTTCTATTCAAAACATTGGTAGTATTGGATTGAGAAAAAAGATAAATCTATTCGGCTACTCGATATAGCTTGCCAATCAGATTTATGTGAAGACTGTCGCCATTTCGGACATCAAACACCATTTTAGGCTTGCCAGTTCCATAGTCAGCTTCTATTCCTCCCAAGAAATCAAAATAATAGGCACTATCTCCTAAAGCAGTGCTATATTGTTGTGACTTGTCGCGAGGAATTTCAATCTCTACTAAAACTCGATCTTTAAGAGATTCTAAAGGACGCAGCCAAACTTCAACAGGCAAATTAATTTCTTCAGAATCATTAAGCCTCACCTTAAGATTGCCCTTGATATCATGATTATTTTGGACATCGAGTTTATCTAAGACAATCTTACCCAAGATTCGACTACCACTAAGATCGATATTATTAGAATTACCATCGATCGCTTGACTAGAAACTACAGGAGCATCATAATCATCATCAAAATCAACTTCTGAAACCAGTCTAAACTCATTGTCAGTCGCCTTTGTCAGATCGCTTCCCTGGGTAGGAAAAGTTAGTTCTGCTGTCATATGAGGAGAAGAATTGCAAATCAGTTTGAGTTTTGACTCTTCAGTTTAGGTTTGTGCTACCCCAATAGTCGTGATTACAACCCCAACAATTCCCCTGTTTCTAGAGGTAAAGCATAATAGGCAATACCCTCAAAATTGTAGTTGGGTAGATCTGCTTGCACCACATCTCTTTCTACTTCACTGGGTGTATATAAATGAACGCCGATGGTTGGCTCATAGAAACGATAGATAGGAATCGAACCTTCTACCTCAGTTTCATAAGCACTAAATCTTGCTCCTTGAAAAGTAAAGTCGGGTAGAGTATCGATAATCACATCCCTTTCTAGTTCGTTGGTGGTGTATAAATGCACTCCTGTAGTTTCATTAAAGAAGCGGAACACTTCTTCTGCACCTTCTGCACTAGATTCTACCGAACGATAAGATGCTCCTTCAGAATCATAATTCCCTGTAGCAATAAACTCATCTCTTTCAGAAGCATCAGTAGTGTAAAAATGCACCCCTGCGCTGGGATTAAACAGACGATAGACAGTAGTGTTGTCCACATCTCCCAAAGTTAACAATGCTGGTTGATAATTACCTTCATCCAAAGAAAATGCTTCTCCAGTAAAATACAGTTGGTCATTAAATTCCAATAACTCACCAGGCTGTCTGAATGCGTCAGTGACTCGATCTCCCCCAAGAGAAATTTCTTCTGGCGCAATGGGAAAAGTGTTTACGTCCGTACCATCACTCTGCCATAGCTGGTTATCGTAGGTAAAATACAAAATCCCATCAACACTAGTAGGTTGACTGAGAGTTATCCCCCTAGGGAAGTCTGGGTTGGTATCTTCTGCTATGTTGTCAACCAATACAGTACCTTCGGCAGTACCATCGCTTTTCCATAGTTCCCTGCCATTTTCTCCATCATCTGCAGTAAAAAACAGAGTGCCATCAACATCAATCAGATTTTGAGGAGCAGAACCAAAATTTTGAGCGACACCATTAACTCTTTCTTCAGGGCGAATATCTTTAACTAAAACAGTACCTTCAGCAGTACCATCGCTTTTCCACAATTCTTCGCCAATATCTAAATCCCGTTGAACAAAGAAAAGCGTATCACCTACACTAGTTAATTTGGTTTGATTAGGATTAGTTTGATTAGATAGTTCTGAAACTAAGCTCGTACCTGTTTCTGTTCCATCACTTATCCACAATTGTTGGTTTACAAGAAAATATAAGGTGTCATTGACTACAGTAGGTTGCCATAAGGTTGAGTCAAAACTTCTGATTAATTCTGTTCCTTCATCGGTGCCATCACTTCTCCATAAACGATGATCTCCAACACCAGGAGCTGTGAAAAAGATCAAAGTTCCATTAAAGTCAGTAAAATTCGGAGGAAGACCTTGAAAATTTCTTTCAATATTGGAGATTGATTCAGTTCCCTCGGTTGTACCATCAGTTACCCATAATCTTCTGCCATTTTCTCCATCATCCGCAGTAAAGTAAAAAGTATCATCAAGGTATAAAAAGTTTTGGGGGTTACTCGAACCGTTGGTATTAATATCTTCTAGAATTCTCGTCCCTTCGGGAGTGCCATCGCTAATCCAAGGTTCTCCGCCAAATTCATTTTCTGAAGCAGAAAATAAAAGATTTCCATTACCACCTACTGCACCATTAAGAGAGAAACTAAAGTTTTCCAATTCTTCCGATTCAGATTCAGAAAAAACTAGAGATATGCTAGTTTCCGTTTCGTCTCCTTCGGTTTGCCAAATTCCTTGAGGAGAAGTGAAGTATATAGAGGTGTCCGCATCAATTAAGTTGGAAGTTATACCACCTTCAACAAATCCAACAACATTAGCAGTCATGATTTCACCTATTTGGTTTTGGGTTATTTGGCGTTGCTCGATTGGGTATGATTTTGTCTAGTCCTAAATTAAAAAACTACGATGAGGTTGTTTTTTAGTTTCACACTGGCAATCTGTAACGTCATTTTTTCTTTAGGTTTGAGTTTACTTTTTCATGCACTTTTAACGCACTGTTCCTCTAAGAGATTCGGCATCAATTGGCTTAATTAAATATAAACGCAATATATCAGTTAAAGTTCCCGCAATTAAGGGCAATTTACGTAGTAATTTAACTATTTTGACCGTATTACTAGAGTCGATCGCTTTCATCTTGTCATTGCGATCCGCGCATTTTTCTAACCGTTTAAAGAACTGAGGATGTTCTACATTAAGATTGACGGGAAAGGCTCTAGCTGCGGTTTCGTTGGTTTGGCGAATTACCTCGCGATCGTATTCTTGGGCATCTAAACCTATTGCTTCGTAGAAATCTGCCCGTTCGTGGACGGTTAAGGTATGGGTAGCAAAGACAGTAAGCAGGAAGAAACGCGCCCATAATCTCGCTTGCCAATTGTTCCACATTTTAGGTTGCGATCGCAATAAAGCATTGAAGATATCGCCGTGACGGTTTTCATCCTGACACCAGCTTTCAAACATCCGAAATATGGGATAAAACTGATATTGGAGATTATCCTCTAGGTGACGATACATCAAAATATAACGCCAATAGCCAATTTTCTCGGAAAGATATACAGCATAAATTACCCACTCTGGTTTAAAGAAGGTATAGGTGCGATGTTTGGTTAAATAGCCGAGATCGAGGGAAATATTAAAGTCACTCATGGCTTTATTGAGAAAACCTGCATGGCGTGCTTCATCCCGTGCCATTAGATGAAAGATTTCTGCCAAAATTGGGTTACGTCCTTTGAGTTTGCGGGATAGTTCTTTGAATAATAAGAAACCTGAAAACTCCGAAGTACAGGAACGCTCTAAGAAATCCACAAAGATAGCGCGGGTTTTCTCGTCAATATGATCCCAAGACTGCTTAAACTCCTCATCGCGGACGAAATGGTAGCGGTTATAGTCCGTCTTCATTTCTGCAATCATCGCTTTTAATTCTTCTTCCTGAGAAGAAATATCCATTTCTGCGATCGCATCAAAATCTGTAGTGTAAAAGCGAGGAGAAATAAGAGTTTCTTCAGTAGAAGTTTTTATAGTAGGCTGAGGCGTAGTTGCAACCATGATTTATATTTATATAATTTAATGGCCATATAAAATCTTATAGGTAAGAATGGCTATTATAATTCCAAGTTATTATTTTGCAATATATAGTTTTTTCCCTTTACAAATAGCTTCAAGGTTTAATAGATTAAACTTTCAGCATTAGTTGCGGTAAACTACGGGCATTACTGCCCGCTGAAAACTAAAAACTAAAAACTATTCTCTTAGAGCAATTCTTTTATCCCGAACTCAGGTTAGTTAAGTAAATCTATTTCTGCGGTTAAATTTATTCTTGCCTGTCGTTCCAACCGTCGATAAAAGAGATCGCTATAATAAATTCTATTTCGTTGCAAAAAACCAGTCAAAATCAGTTGGCGACCCGAAAAATAATCGCGATCGCTTAAATGCTGATATTCTTTTCTAATAGCACGAGCATATTCAGAATAGCGACTGGGAGAACTACCCAAAATAGCTAAATCTGCATCTAAAAAAAATAAGTTATCAATACTATCTATCAATGGTTGATGCTTTTGGGTGCTGAGAATAATCTGGGTGACTGGTTGAATAATTTCACCCTCGATACCCAATTTCTTTAAAATCTCTTCGGCACATATAGCACTTTTAACCTCATTATCCTTGGCTTGAGGATCGTAAATATAATCGTGAAACCAGGCAGCAAATTGTAAAACCAGGGAATTGTGGTTACTACTTGCGATCGCTTTGAATGAATCTAAGATATCGTTGATATGTCTAAGATTGTGATAGTGTCTGGCAGAATCTCCATAAGCATTAACCAGATTATTAAAAATCTCTTCTTTCAATTGCAAATCGACTTCTAGATGTTGCAATAATTCCAACCAACTAGCTTTTAATATAGCAGTATTCATCATTAGTTAAAATCATAGCTGAGTAATTGCGATCGCAGACGATGCTAATTCAGACTTAGAGCCTACAGAAACTGCCCAAGACTAATTTGCTAATAATGCGATCGCCTGTCAGACAAATTCCCGTTAAGTATTTTTATAGTTTTGCTTCAGCTTATTTTTGGTAGCATCAAAATAACATAACTAAAGCGATGCCTACGGCTAGCTTCGCAATCGCAATAAAACATAACTGTTACCGATGCAGCAATGGCTAACTGGATACAAACTCAAAAATCGTCCCTATGAAATTCTACAAATACTAGGTGAAGGTGGGTTTGGTATTACTTATAAAGCCAAAAGTCTCGCCTTAGATATACCCGTAGTTATCAAAACTCCCAATAGCAGACTGCAACGAGATAAGAACTATTCTAAATATTTAGCCAATTTCACTAAGGAAGCAAAACAATTAGCAAAACTGGGAATGAATCCCCATCCTAATATAGTTCGAGTCTTTGATTTCTTTGAAGAAGATGGTCTGCCCTGCATAGTTATGGACTACATACCAGGAAATAGTCTATATGACATAGTGCAGATGAATGGAGCATTACCAGAAAAACAAGCTTTAAGATACATCAAACAGATAGGTTCGGCACTATTGGTCTGCCACCAGCAGGGGATTATTCATCGTGACGTACATCCCAACAATATTTTGATTCATGCTGATAGTGGCAAGGCGATTTTAATTGATTTTGGCATATCGGGTTCTACTCAAACCAGTCGTAGTAACAGATCTGGGAATCAAGCCTTTGCTCTTTGGGAACAGCTAATAAGTTTTGGTGAAGAAAGCAGTAAAACACCACAGGTAGATATCTACACCTTAGCTGCCAGTTTTTATTATTTAGTCACTGGGGATACTCCTACTCCTAGCTTGGCTAGGAAATTTAATAATGATGAATTAAATGAACCAAAGCAGTATAACTCCCAAATGAGCGATCGCATTAATGAGGCAATACTCAAAGGCATGACAATTGAACCAAGCGATCGTCCTCAAACAATAATGCAGTGGTTAAAGTTGTTGGCTGTCGTTCGAGCTAAAACTATAGGTGAAAATAAAGTTATAGCAAACACTAAAATAACTAAAATAATTCAAGATCCCAAAAAAATTAACAGTACCGCCGACTTAGAAGAAAAACATTCTTTCGAGAGGGGAAAAATAAAATCAGTTGACAAAAAAGTATCAATAATCGAAAAGCTTCAACAATATAAAATAAGTCTATTATTAATAGCTTTTTCTAGTTTAGATTTCCATCCCTAAGATCTCTTTCCAATAATCTTAATTGTCTGCCCTCTTCGGCAGTTTGATCTATCTCTCTTTTGCCAATACATTCCCCATTCACATAAGTACCGTGTAGACTACCCAAGTCTCTAATGCGAATATCAGGAGGATTGATATCGAGGAAGCAATGATAGCGGGATATCATTGAATGATCTTCATCATTAGGAATTTGAATAGTGCAGTCAGGATGTCTGCCAATGAAACAGGTACTAAGAGAATCAAAAGAGAATTCTTGATCCTTTAACTTGCCTTCAGTGACAGTTAGGATGACTTTGGCTGGCATGGATTACAGTTAACAATTAATCAAATCAGATTCCTTAAATCATACCTACTCTAGAAAGTTGAGAAGACTAGCTTCAAAGAAATTATAGTATCTCTCAAAATCTCTTGTTTGATAGTGTCATGGACATTTATCTATAATTTTGATTTACTAACCACTACCTAATTAATCTTCCGACTTTTTCCGACTAAATTCCGAGGTTAAACTCCCGACTTTCCCCGACAGACAAAGCAAAATAATTTCCTTAAGCTGTTTTGTAATCAAACAAAACACAATTGAAAGAACGAGCATTATGTATCGACCTACAACAGATTTAGCGGGAGAAGTTTGTTTTCGTCCTAACTTTTGGCAAACCAAAACCAGAATTAATTACTTAATTGCAGAATATCTGAGTCTGGAACAATTATGCGATCGCTTGTCCGATTTGCCAAGACAATTTGAAGATCCCCAACCCCGTCAGTGGTCGAAAATTAATTGGCAAGATATAAATCCAGATTGTGTAGTAGGGATCGATCTGGATATTTTTTTATCTATCATTAAAGGTGCGTTGGATACGGAAGCACCAATTAGAGACTATACCCAAGCTAGCAGAAAGTATTTAGAACCAATTCATCCCAATATGGCAAACTTTGTCGGAGGTAGGGTTACAGAAGATGGCACAATCTTAGAAATTGGTTTGTGGGAAAAAGAAGAGCGCAACGACGGGAGTGGAACAAGCCGAAACAAGTTCGGCGTTTCCTCCCGTCAACATACCCCAGCCCTACTCAAAATTTATCAGAAACTCAGCCAATCAAAAATTATTCCCCAGCCTAAAACAGCCAAAACCTACAAACAAGGAGCTAATCCCTACCAAGATCTCTATCAACATGGATTGCACCGCATAGCTACAGAATATGGTGCGGCGTGCTTGTATATTTGGTTGATGGCTCACAGCACGGGAACAATTCAACAAGTATTAGGAGAATTGTTGCAGGATGAAATCAATCATCTAACTAAATTTTGGGGAATGGGAATGTGGTTGTATCCCGATAGCAAAGAGCAGTTAATTCCCTATCTTCTTAGCCAAATTAACACTATTTTACCTGTATCCTCTAAGTCGGATTTGAAATCGAATTCTAATTTGCAGTTTACTTTTCAACATATGATGTCAGTTTTAAATTGGCAATCCTGGTCAATTCTATCTAAAGGCGAGTTAATTTACACTTTTATTGGGACTCTCAAGGGTATGTGGTATTGGAGCAGTCAATTAACTCCAGAATATTTACACTCTTGCTGTGCGACTTCAGAGTTTTTTGGGAATAATACTTCTAACTGCGATCGACCTAAAATTGCTATTCTCTAAACCGCAAGTAATAATATTCTTCGTCTATTTCACCTTCTTTCTGATTTTTAATAATTCCCATGACAGCCCAACTATTAAAAACATTATCCACTACAACGAATTTAACGAAACTACCCCAACACGTTGCTGTAATTATGGATGGCAATGGTCGCTGGGCGAAGGAAAGAGGTTTGCCTCGCATTGAAGGACACCGTAAAGGAGCAAATACTCTGAAAGAAATGCTGCGCTACTGCAAAGATTTAGGCATCAAAACCCTAACTGCCTATGCTTTCTCTACAGAAAATTGGGGTCGTCCAATGGCAGAAGTCAATTTCTTAATGGGCTTATTTGAAAAACTGCTACAAAAAGAATTAAAAGAAATGGAGGAGGAAGAAGTTTGCATTAATTTTATCGGCGACTTAACTCCTTTACCTGCTTCTCTACAGTCAGAAATGCGTCGTTCGATGGAACGCACTAAAGACAATCAAGGAGTCTTTTTTAACGTAGCCATTAACTACGGCAGTCGTCACGAAATGATTAAAGCCTGTCAAACCATTGCTGAAAAAGTGCAACAAGGAGAACTATCGGCAACAGATATTGACGAGACGACTATTGCACGGCATTTGTATACTTCAGCTAGCCCAGATCCTGATTTACTGATTCGCACTAGTGGAGAAATGCGCTTGAGTAACTTTTTGCTATGGCAGCTAGCCTATACAGAAATCTATGTTACCGATACATTATGGCCCGATTTCGATACCGAACAATTCGATCGCGCCCTAGAATCTTTTCAACAACGAGATCGCCGTTTTGGTAAAGTAAAGTAGTATCGGCTTGGCTGGGTAATCGATCGGCTAGGGTAGCTCTTAGCTCTTACTTGTTAGCTCATAGCCTTGTATATATTTGTTGAGGTGAGTTCGATAATGACGATCGATAATTCGACCCTAATGACTACAAAGCAAACTAGTGATTCTGAGGTTTTACTCGGCAAGTCCCTAGAAGAATTAACTACATGGGTACAACAACAAGGACAGCCAGCCTATAGAGGCAAGCAACTCTATCAATATCTATATCAAAAAGGGGCGCGATCGCTTTTAGATATTTCCGTGTTTCCCAAACAGTGGCGACAGTCAATGGCAGACTATCCCATCGGACGCTCTACTATCCATTATCGTAGCCTTGCTTCCGATGAAACCTGCAAATACCTATTGCGTCTGGCAGATGGTTTAATTATCGAAACAGTGGGCATACCTACCGCCAAACGCTTAACTGTCTGCGTTTCTTCCCAGGTGGGTTGTCCGATGGACTGCGATTTTTGTGCGACGGGAAAAGGGGGGTTTACTCGCAATTTAACAGCCAGTGAAATTGTCGATCAAGTACTCACAGTCCAAGAAGATTTTGGACGTAGGGTTAGTAACGTCGTCTTTATGGGTATGGGCGAACCGATGGCTAATTTAGATAATGTAGTCGCTGCGGTAAAATCTCTCAATCAAGACGTGGGTATTGGAGCGCGATCGCTTACCGTATCTACTGTAGGCATCCCAGGTCGCATTCATCAACTAGCCCAACACAAGTTACAAATTGTCTTAGCCGTTAGTCTCCACGCCTCCAATCAACACCTACGCCAACAGTTAATTCCCAGTGCCAAAAAATATACGATCGACAATCTACTAGATGAATGTCGAGAATATGTAGAAATAACTGGGAGAAGAATAACTTTTGAATATGTTTTGCTCTCGGGGATTAACGACTTACCAGAAAATGCCCAAGAGTTAGCCCAAAAACTGAGAGGCTTCCAAACTCATGTTAATTTGATTCCTTACAATCCTATTTCCGAAGTAGATTACCAAAGACCCAAGCCACACCGCATCAAAGACTTTACCGATATTTTAGAACGAGCCAATATCGCCGTCAGCGTGCGCTATTCTCGCGGTTTGGAAGCAGATGCAGCTTGCGGACAACTGAGAGCTTCTAAAGTCGATTTATGATAAATAATCGATTGGCTAGAGGTTTTGGTTAAAATAGTTGAGCTAATTCAATTTCACACACGAGTAGGCGAATGGAACAAATGGGAACTCATCTGGTTGTAGATGCTTGGCAAGCACCAGCTGAATTACTCAACGATCCCGAAGCAATACGGGAAGCATTAATCGAAGCTATTAAAATCGGTCAAGCCACCTTAATCGATTTGTGCGTTCATCAATTTAGCCCTCATGGAGTAACCGCTACAGCTACTTTAGCAGAGTCCCATATTGCGATTCATACTTGGCCCGAACATGGTTATTTTGCAGCAGATTTATTCTTTTGTGGTGCTGGACAACCCCAACTAGCTATGAAAATTTTACAAACTGCCCTCCAAGCCAAGCAAATTAAAATTAGAGAACTGGATCGAGGAATATTTGAAGAAGGAGAAAAAATCACTTATAGGCGATCGCCATGAAATAATAAAAATATCTATCAATAAATCGCCTCAATCAAGTTTATGCTGACATAATAAATCTAAGTTGCTCAATACTTCCTCACAACAAATATTTCTCTAGCCAGCCATGACTAATAATTTATCTGCTTTTGTCATCAAGCTAGCTCTTATCCTTATCTTTAGCATTTTACCTTCCTTAGTTTATTTACTTATCTTTCGCCAAGCTAAGAAGCGTTGGCAAATGAGGTTAAGACGCGCTCAAACTGCCACCAATTATCAAGCTGAAAGGTTGCCTAGTAATATTTATGATTACGAGCGAGATGCTTATCTAGAAAATAGCGATCGTCGCAGATCCATAAATAAATATTTTATTGGAGATACCAGTTGTGCTAATAATGCTCAATCTCCTTATCTTCGTTGTGCAATCAACCCAGAAGGACCTTGTGAAGAATGTTCTCATTACGAACAGCGTTACCCCCAGAATTAGATTAATGTTGCTGCTTTGAAGGATAAAACGGATAATAACACTGTTTTGCATCCTATTTTCTTAGCTTCAATCCTATAAAATGCTCGATTTCCAGCTTGTTTTTAATGGTATTGCTATCGGTAGTATCTTAGCTTTGGCTGCCATTGGTTTGACTCTTAGTTATGGCATCCTTAATTTATCTAATTTTGCTCATGGAGATTTCATGACTTTGGGAGCTTATTTAACCTGGTCGATTAACGAGCGCGGTTTAAATATTTGGCTGTCAATGATTGTCGGGGCAGTCGGTACTATTGTTGCCATGCTGATTTCTGAGTATCTGCTATGGAGACCAATGCGCGATCGCCGTGCTACCGATACCACTCTAATTATTATTTCTATCGGACTGGCATTGTTTATCCGCAACGGAATTCTGCTGGGTTATGGTGGCAGCAATAAACTGTATGATTTACCTGTAGTTAGAGCCATAGAATTTGGCGATCTGCGCCTTGCCTACTATCGTTTGATAGTTATCGCAGTTGCGATCGCAGCTATAATTGCCCTACATCTAATTTTACAAAAAACTAAAATTGGCAAAGCCATGCGGGCAGTAGCCGACAACATCGAACTAGCTAGAGTTTCGGGGATTAATGTCGATATCGTTGTCTTGTGGACTTGGGTAATTACAGGTCTTCTCGTCGCTTTTGCTGGAGGAATGTATGGCTTAATTGCAGTGGTGCGTCCTAATATGGGGTGGTTTTTGATTTTACCGATGTTTGCTTCAGTCATTCTGGGGGGTATTGGCAATCCCTATGGTGCGATCGCTGGTGCATTTATTATCGGTCTGGCTCAAGAATTAAGCGTACCCCTATTAGGGCCAGAATATAAACTAGGTGTAGCTTTAGCTATTATGGTACTTATTCTTTTGGTACGTCCCCAAGGGCTTTTTAATAAGTAGGTAGTGGGTAAATATTTTTATAATGAGTAAAAAGTCAAGATAACTATGCGTTTGCAAGAAGAACCAGATCTACCCCCCAGAATCAATATTTTACCCATGATTGACGTTATTTTCGCAATTTTGGTTTTTTTTATTGTTTCTAGCTTATATTTAACCCGCTCGGAAGGTTTGCCAGTCAATTTACCCCGCGCCAGCACTACAGAGGTGCAAAAACCCAACAAATTACCGTTACCCTAGATAGTGAAGGAAAGTTAACCCTCAACTCTCAGGCTTCGACCATAGAAAACTTAAAATCCGATCTAGAAAAACTAATCGCCCAAGAAGATAGCACTACTGTAATTATTAACGCCGATAAAACCGTAGAACATGGTTTAGTCGTTGAGGCGATGGATAAAATAAGAGAGATTCCCGACGTGCAACTAGCGATCGCAGCCAAGCAGAAAAGTAATGAGTAATGAATTAGGCAAGCTGTATTTAGTAGGTACGCCCATTGGTAACCTCGAAGATATTACCTTAAGGGCGATTCGCATCCTCACCGAAGTCGATCTAATTGCGGCAGAAGATACTCGCCATACAGGAAAGTTATTAAAACACCTCCAAATCAATACCCCCCAAATTAGCTATCACGAACACAGTCCTAATTTTCGCCTAGAAGAATTAACCGCTAAGTTACAACAAGGACAAAATATTGCTTTGGTCACCGATGCGGGAATGCCCAGTATTTCCGATCCTGGAGTAAAATTAGTCCGTGGGGCGATCGCTCGATCAATAGAAGTAATTCCCATTCCTGGCGGAACTGCTGCGATTAGTGCCTTAGCTGCTTCTGGCATGGCAACGGATAAGTTTATCTTTGAAGGCTTTTTACCCCCCAAAGAAAAAGCTCGTCAAGTAAGACTAGAATTATTAAAATCTGAATCTCGCACAATTTTAATTTACGAAGCACCCCATCGTCTATTGAAAACTTTAACCGATTTAGCCACAGTAGTTGGCAGCGAGCGCAAAATTGTCTTAGCTAGGGAATTAACTAAAATCCACGAAGAATTCTGGCGAGGAAATCTGGAG